>NZ_CP042420.1:0-300000 GCF_007954625.1 Leuconostoc lactis
GTGCAACAATCAGATTTTCAGCCGCTGCTTCTGGTACAGCAGTCAGGACAACATCAGCTGGGACAACTTTCGACCCAAATGGCTTGTCATGCACCACTTTCTCATATGATTTACTGTTGGTCACCACAACCATTGTTGTGACCGGATAGCCGGCCGCAGTAATCACTTGCTTATCAAATGTGCCAAGCACTGTCCCCTTTGTGACATATTGACCTTGGACAACTTCTGACGTAAAGCCCTTGCCTTCCAAGTTAACCGTATCAATGCCCACATGGATCAACACTTCAACGCCATCGTCTGTTTTCAAACCATAGGCATGTTTGGTTGCATAAGCTACCGTGATTTCACCATCAGCTGGGGCTAAAATTTTATGATCACTTGGTTCGATCGCAATCCCTTGTCCCATCATACCACTTGAGAAAACCGGATCATTTACTGTGGCAATATCAACTAATTCACCAGCAACCGGTGCATTCACAGACAAGCCAACAGCAACGACTGTTTCGTCAGGCACGACTGGCGCCTTTGGTGTATCTGAAGCAGGCATGTGTGAGCGGCCGTAAACGAATGTCACCACAAACGCCAGGACAAAGGCAATGATTATTGAGATAAAGAAGCCAACCCACTTATTTGCTGGGATTGCAATGAAACCAATCAAGCCAGCTGGGCCAAGTGATGAAGACATCACATGGAACAAGCCCATCATCAAGCTAGCAACACCGGAAGCACCCAAGGCGATAAAGAATGGGAACTTGTACTTAAGGTTAACCCCGAACAAGGCGGGTTCAGTGATACCAAGCATCGCTGAGGCACCAGCTGATGATGCCAAGGCACGCATTTTTGGATTGCCCTTCGCCAAGAAATAGATGGCAAATGTTGCGGCCCCTTGCGCCACGTTAGCTGAAGCAGCAATTGGGAAGATAAAGTCACCACCAGTTTTGGCGATATTGGCTAACAATTGGGTTTCAATCGCTGGGAAACTTTGATGCAAGCCAGTAATCACAATGGCTGAATAGAATGACCCAAAGATACCATAACCAATAAAGCCAAATGTTGTCACCATCCAAGTCAAACCATCAGTGATGCCGTTTGAGATCACACGCAAGATTGGACCGACCACAATGAAGGTCACGAATCCTGTAAGTAACATCGCAAGCATTGGCGTAAAGGTAAAGTCAATTGCCCCTTTCAAGTGCTTGTGGAAGAACTTTTCCAAAGTGGCAAGAATAAAGGCAACACCGATAATTGGTAACACTTGACCTTGATAACCTGCTTGGGCAACATGCAAACCAAACAAGTCCCAAGTTGGCATCTTACCAGTTGCCACCGCTTCAGCCACGTTATAACCGTTGACCAAACTTGGCATCACCAACATCATACCGGCCGCAGCACCAAGGATTTCGCTCCCACCAAACCGTCGTGTCGCTGTAATTCCAATCAAAATGGGTAAGAAGGCAAATGGCGCAGAAGCCATCAGGTTAACCATTTCAGCTAAGCCAGTAATTTGTGGGAACATCTGAACCAATGACTTTGGCCCAAACATCCCAGCGCCGGTCAAAATGTTATTCAAGGCCATCAGTAGACCACCAGCAACCAAGGCTGGAATCAGTGGCACAAAGATATCAGACAAAACTTTAATCAAATCCATAATTGGATTTTTCTTACCGGACTGCGCGGCAATCTGCTTCAAGTCATCTGTTGAGGCTTGTTTAACACCAGTTAATTTCACAAATTCATCATAAACACCATTCACATCGCCAGGCCCAACAATGATTTGATACTGACCATTTGCATTAAAGGTCCCTTTCAAATCAGGATCATTATCTAAAGCGTCTTGATCAATTTTCTTGACGTCCTTGACGACAAGTCGTAACCGTGTGGCACAGTGCGCTGCAGCAATAATGTTGTCTTGGTCGACCGCGTTTGCCACGCGCTTTGCTACTTCATCATACTTCATTGGATTTTCCTCTACTCAGTTTAAAACGAGCTGTTAAAACAGCACTGCCAATCTTACAAATACGTATTACGGAACCGGTTCTTTATTACACTGTCATTGTAACCGCTTACAAATTATTTTGCAACCCCTAACATTTTCTTATTACACGCCCAACAGTGATGATATTTCTGATATGATTAAGGTTATGAATAAGAAAGTTACAATTAATGATATTGCCAAAATGGCAAATGTTGCCAAAAGTACGGTCTCACGTTACCTCAACGGTGGTTCTGTGAGTCCCCACACCCGACAAAAAATTGATCGGATTGTAAAAGAATATCGCTATACCCCCAACACTTTTGCCCAAAGTCTCAAGCAACAAAAAAATCATACGATTGGCGTCATTGTGCCCCGCTTGGATTCCATTGCCCAATCAGATATGCTTCGTGGTTTGGACGAAAATAACCATGATGACACTTTTTTAATTGTCAACGCCTATCAAGATCCTGAGCGCGAATTAGCTGCAATTGAAAAATTACATGCCCAAAATGTTGGTGGCATCATTTTGTTAACAGCTAATCTAACTGACGCCATTCGAGAGGCTTTAATGGCTTCGCCACTGCCAATTGTCATTCAAGGCCAAGACGAACCGAATTTTCACCGTGTCATTATGGCTGATCGCCAGGGTGGCGAGGCTGTTGGTGATTATATTAAGACCTTAAACCCTCAAAATGTTTTATTGTTAAATGTGGATGCCAAAGCGGATCATGCCGTTGGCTATGAACGTTTCAAGGGCATTAAAGCAGTACTAACTGATATTCCCTATACAGAAGTCATCACCGACTTCAAACTCGATACCGCCAAGCGTGATGCCAAAATGGCTATGGCTGCCGATCAATTTGACCTTGTGATTGGTGCCACTGATCGTATTGTAGTTGGTGCCATGCAGTCTGGTTACGCGTTGCAGCAAACCCCACAATATATTGGCTTTGGTCAATCATTTTTCAGTGAAACCGTGACCCCAAATCTCACCAGCTTTGAATTTAATTTTTTTGAAGCAGGTAAACAGCTCTATCAACTCTTTACCAAAGTCCGTGATGAAAACCCACCAACTATCCAACGTGTCGTGATCGATGGCCAACTGGTCATTCGAGATTCAACGCAACCAAAACAATAAAAAAGCGTGTGTCATTAATGACACACGCTTTTTATTCACTTATTGATCACTCTTTAATACGCCACCAACTGCGTAACGGTCTTTAGGCATTTCACGTACAATAACGTGTACTGCTTCGCGCGCTGCGCCAGCATCTTCAACAATCACATCCGTGATGTCTTTCACCATTTTAGCGAGTTGTGCTTTTGTGCGACCTTCTAATAATTCAACTTGTACAATAGGCATAGTTAGATATCCTTCCTTTGTTCGACTTCAATTTGATCTAATTGCGCTTCTAATTGCAGATCAGCTTCAATTTGCGCCTCAACCGTTTCAAATTTTGGTACGGCGACGGCTTTTTTCATTTGCAACTGGCGGTCAGAGTCAAAGAATTCCCCTGACACACTCACTGTACTCATCAGATTGATAAATGCTTTAGGATCTGTCCGGTGGACAATCTCTTGCATTTCAACCAATTCATAACGTGATAATACCATCATCAACGTCATAGAATCACGCTTTGTATAAGCCCCTTTTGATGGCAAAATGGTAATCCCACGAATCAGATCCTTATGCAAAGCGGTCACCACTTCGTCGCCTTTTGAGGTCACAATCATGGCCGTCAACTTTTGATAACCCGTATAAATGGCATCGACAGCACGACCAGTGGCATAAATTCCGATTAACGTGAACAAGGCATTTTGCCAACCAATATAGGTACCGGCAACAATCACAACAACAAAGTTAATCCCGTTCATCAAAGCGCCGATAGATTTACCAGTACGCTTTTGAACGACCATGGCGACGATGTCCATCCCACCGGTCGAAAAGCCATAACGCATGGCCAGCCCGATGGATACACCTAACAATAAACCACCAAACAGTGATGCAAGTAAGGGTTCAGTTGTCAAAGCTTGTGTTGGGGCAAGAATTTGCAAAAATGACACAAAAATTGAATTCAAAAAACTCAAAATTGTAAATTTACCACCGATTAACTTCCAGCCAACAATCCCAATTGGGATGTTGAAAATCATAATGAACACACCGGTTTGGACATTCATATGAAAGACTTGCGCAAAGAAAATCGCCAAAAGCTGTGCAATACCGTTAAACCCACTTGAGAACACATTATTGGGGATTAAGAAGGCATTCAAAGCCAAGACCTGGACGCAGGCACTTGCGATAAATACAATCGCAATTAGCCAAGCTTTTCGCCAGTCAATTGTTATGTTTTTCATGTCGTTGACACGCTCCTCAGTCTATTAAAACACTCCCTTTATCATAACAAAAAAGCTACGACTTGTCGTGGCTTTTCTGATGAATTAATGTGCCCTAATGGCCAAAGCAGCAGCCATTAATAATTTTCAAGATAGGCGTCAGTTTCCCATTGTGAGACGAACTGACGATATGATGTATATTCAATCTTCTTAGCTTCAATAAACTTATCCGCAATATGCGTACCAATGGCCGCAATCACCGTATCATCCTTAGCCAATTCACGCACAGCAGCCAACAATGTGTCTGGCAAGTCTGTGATACCAGCCTTTGTGCGTTCTGTTTCATCCATCAAGTAGATGTTCTTATCAACTGAAGCCAATGGTTCAAGTTCGTTCTTAATACCATCCAAGCCAGCAGCTAATACCGCAGCCAATGTTGTATAAGGGTTAGCCGTTGGATCCACTGAACGCAATTCCAAACGTGTTGACTTACCACGAGAAGCCGGTACTCGTACCATTGGTGAACGGTTTGAGGCAGACCATGCCACATAAACTGGTGCTTCAAAACCAGGTGTCAAACGCTTGTATGAGTTGACCGTTGGGTTTGCCAAGGCTGTGAAGGCTGTCGCGTGAGCCAACAAACCGCCCAAGAAGTTATAAGCTGTCTTTGACAAGCCCATTTCATCTGATGTATCTTCAAAAGCATTTTCTGAGTCACGGAACAATGACATGTTCGTGTGCATCCCTGACCCGTTAATACCAGCAACTGGCTTTGGCATAAACGTCGCAAAGTAACCATTCTTACGCGCAATGGTCTTCACAACCAACTTAAATGTCTGAATGTTGTCGGCTGCTTCCAAAGCAGAAGCGTACTTGAAGTCAACTTCATGTTGCCCTTCCGCAACTTCGTGGTGAGCTGCTTCAATTTCAAAGCCCATCTTTTCCAAAGTCAACACGATTTCACGGCGGACGTTTTCACCCATGTCAAGTGGCGCCAAGTCAAAGTAGCCACCCTTATCGTTCAATTCAGTTGTTGGGTTACCATTGGCGTCCAACTTGAACAAGAAAAATTCTGGTTCTGTTCCAACATTAAATGATGTGAAACCAGCAGCTTTAGCTTCTGCCAAAACCTTGCGCAAAGCATAACGTGGGTCACCAGCAAATGGTTCGCGATCAGCCGTATAGATATCAGCAATCAAACGTGCAACCTTACCACCATGCTCATCTGTTGCCCATGGGAAAATCATAAAGGTTGACAAGTCAGGGTAAAGATACATATCTGATTCGTTAATACGCACGAATCCTTCAATTGATGACCCGTCAAACATCAAATTGTTGTTTAACACTTTGTCCAATTGTGATGTTGGCACTTCAACGTTCTTGATTGCACCAAAAACATCGGTAAATGTGACACGGATGAACTCCACATTTTCATCTGCAACAATTTGCTTAATTTCTTCTTTTGTATATGACTTGCGTGCCATGATTTTCCTTTCTTCCTACACCAATATTGAAATGCCCAGCATTTCAAAACTAACGACCAAACCGACCAATTTGCGCAAATTCTTTTTGCAGAGATCGACGTAATGCTGTTTCCGAATCAGGTTGCCCTTCTGCTTTGCGGCGCTTTTTTGCGAAGATTTCTTGAATATCTTTGATTGAATCACCCGCATCTAGAAAATCTTTGATTTCTAGTAAACGATCCACGTCATTCAATGAAAATCGACGCTGACCGCCTTTCCCGCGATTTGGCGTAATTAACTGATTTTGTTCATAATACCGAATCTGACGATCAGTCAATAAGGTCAATTCACGGACGGTGCCAATCGGCAGAATTGCTAAATTTCTTCTCAATTCACGTTCGCTCATTTAACAACCTCCGTTAACATATCTATATTCTAAGCTAAATCTGGCGATTTTGATAATACGTGTCAGCTTTTATAACATGAGAAAATAAGGTCACGATTTTGATGCGCAAAAAAGCGTGCTAAAAGCACGCTTACTTGGCATCATACCATGTTTTACCATAATGACTTTCAACCTGCATTGGGACATCTAAAGTCACAGCTGAGTCCATCACTTTGGTTACTAACGCTGTCAATGCGGGTATTTCGGACGTTGGTGCTTCAAAAATCAATTCATCGTGAACCTGCAGTAACATACGTGCTTGCATGTTATTTTCTGCTAATGCATCGGCCACCTTGATCATCGCAATTTTGATAATATCAGCAGCTGATCCTTGAATTGGTGAATTCATCGCGGTTCGTTCAGCAAAACTCCGCAAGTTAAAGTTTTTGGCATGAATATCAGGTAAGTAACGGCGCCGCTTGGCAATGGTTTCTACATATCCTTGTGCATGTGCAACCGCTTTGATATTTTCCATCCACTCATGTACTTTAGGGAATTCTTTAAAATACGTGTCAATAAACTGCTTGGCTTGCGCACGGGAAATACCCAAATTATTGGCCAAACCAAAATCAGAAATCCCGTAAACAATCCCAAAGTTAACCGCTTTTGCCGTTCGCCGTTGCACCGCATTAACAGGTGCTTGACTGTCTAAGCCAAAGACGGCACGCGCCGTTTCAGCATGAATATCTTCGCCATTTAAGAACGCCTGTTGCATATTTTTGTCACCCGTCATATGCGCCAGCACGCGTAATTCAATTTGCGAATAATCCGCGCCAAAAATTTGCCAATCTGGTTGACTTGGCACAAAAGCTGTCCGAATTTGACGGCCTTCATCAGAACGCATCGGAATATTTTGCAAATTGGGATCAACCGATGACAAGCGCCCAGTTTGCGTTAAGGTCTGTAAGAAACGTGTGTGAATCTTGCTGTCTTTTTGATTGACAACCGCTAATAATCCGTCCACATAAGTGGACTTCAACTTGGCCAATTGCCGATATTGTAAAACATAATCGACAATTGGTGCCTGATGCGCCAACTTTTCCAGCACATCAACCGCCGTTGAATAACCAGTTTTTGTTTTTTTGATGACCGGCAAGCCCATTTTTTCAAATAATAACACCCCGAGTTGCTTCGGTGAATTAATATTGAATTTTTCCCCGGCTTCTAGGTAAATGGCATCTTCAATCGCCTGAATGCGACCAGTTAAATCCGTGCCGATTTCTGCTAAACGGGCTTGGTTAATGGCAATACCACGGTATTCCATATCGGCTAACACGTGGGCTAAAGGCAACTCAATATCGGTGTATAAATGCATTTGTTCATGGTCAGTTAAAGCCGCCAAAGTTGGCGTTTCTAACTGCATTAACGCATCGGCCTTTTGGCCAAGATGCATCAAGACCTGATCCACGTCTTCTGGCACCGCAAACTTGGCACCCTTACCATAAACTGCTTCATCTGGTTGCACATAAACATCAAAACGTTGGGCTAACGTTGAGAGTTCATTATCATTTGCCGTCGTATCGAGCAAATAAGCTGCCAACAAAAAATCAAAATCAACACCCTGCAACGCTAAGCCCAGGCGCTTAAACAACACCAATTGTGCTTTGACGTTAAAGACATTTTTGATAATGGCTGGATTTTCAATTACTGATCGCAGTTCCGGTGTTTGCAGTAAGGACAAATCACGACTACCGTAGTAACCCACTGTTGGATTACCAATCACAAAACCAATCATGTCATCTTCATGATAGTTTTGTCCGGCCATTTCGATATGCAAAGCAACTTTATCGCCCATCATCGCGACCGCTCGGAGGTTATCAGCCCGTAATGGCACAACATTCACCACTGGGTCAGGCACTATTGCTTGACTAGTCAGCTGACCGGATTGCTTTAAGGCTTTAATTTTAGCCAATTGCTGTTTAAAATCGATATCTTCATAAAATGGTACCAAGCCATCATAATCAATACCGCGATATTCAATTTCCGTCAAGGGTAATTCAAGGTCAGCATCTGTCCGAATCGTTGCTAATTGTCGTGCTGTATAAGCAGCTTCGCGATCATTAATCAAATTCTCTTTCATTTTTGACGGCTTCATCTCATCGATTTGGGCATAGAGATTATCCAAATCGTGATACTGGGCTAACAGCTTCAACGCTGTCTTTTCCCCAACCTTAGTAACGCCAGGATAATTATCTGACGTATCACCAGTCAGGGCCTTTTTCTCAATAATTTGTAGCGGTGTCAAGCCATACTTCTCTTGAATATAGGCTGGTGTAAAGCGCTCAATTTCCGTCACACCTTTTTTCGTCACGTTCACCGTGATGTTATCCGTTGCGAGTTGGATTAAATCTTGGTCGCCCGTCACAATCGTCACCTGATAGCCGGCGGCTTCGCCTAAACGTGAAAATGTCCCGATGATATCATCGGCTTCCAACCCAGGATGTTCATAATTACGTAAGCCATGTAAAGCAACCATCTCACGTAGATAGGGAAATTGTTCTTTAAATTCTTCTGGTGCCTTTGATCGGCCATCTTTATAACCTGCAAATAAGTCACCACGGAATGTTTCTTTGCCTGATGCTGCATCCCAAGCGACAACAGCTAGGTCAGGTTGCATGGGATCCACGATTTGGTCGAGAAAATTATTAAATGCGACCAAGGCGTTGGTGTGGAGCCCATTATGCGCAATCATCCGATCCAATTGATTATACATGGCATAAAACGCGCGAAATGCGAGCGAATTACCATCAATTAAAAGTAGTGTCTTTGTCATTTTATCTTCCTTTACGTAGTTCTAGTGTAACAAAAAAACAGCCTTTCGGCTGCTTTTGTCTTGTCTTTCGACAATTAAACTTAATCTCTTGAGTTACCAATACCAAAGAGTTGAATAAAGGCAAAGAACAAGTTAATAAAGTCAAGATATAGACGCAAGGCACCATTGACTGCCAAGCCCGTTGTATCAACTTGGCCAGCATATTGACCATACATCATCTTCAAGTTTTGGTTATCATAGGCTGTATACAAAGCAAAAATAATCACTGTTACCCCTGAAATCAATAATGAGACAATGCCATTATAGAAAAATAGGTTAATCAATGATGCAATGATCAAGCCAATCAACATCCCAAACAAAATTGACCCCATACCTGTTAAATCACGCTTTGTGAACACACCATAAAGTGCCATACCACCAAAGACTGAGGCGGCTGAGGCGAAAGCCATCATGACTGAAGCGCCGGTATAAACCGCCAACAACAAGCCCAATGTCAACCCTTCAATCACGGCAAAGGCCATTAAGAGACCAAACGCACGTGCTGGGTTTTTAAATGTCGCGCGACCAATCATGGTCATGATCAAGATTTGAATCCCAAACAGGGCCAATGTGCCGATCAAATTACCAGCAATCAAGGCATAAACTTGTGCTAAGAAAAACTTTTGCACAATGAAGCCAGTGAACGCTGTCACTAAGACTGCAATGCCCATAAAGCTATAAGTTTGTTTAAAGAACGCACGCATACCTGCGTCCATACCTGTCACATCGCGACGGGCATTCATGTCAAAATTATCCATTTGAGTCTCCCCGTATTTTCATGATTTTACCAGCGTAAAATATTACCGTTTCTATATATTGATACAGAAAGGCCTGGTTATTATCATTATAACAAATTCACATTTAAAATAATATCAATACGCTAATGCTTGTCCCATTTACTGCAAATCCGTCCGTAATTGCCCCAACAACTTTTCATAGGCAAACTCATATTTTTCAATATCACCGGCACCCATAAAGACCATCACTGCGTTTTCAAATGGCATCAGCAAGCTCATATTATCTTCTGTGATAATGCCACCAAACTTACTAATTTCCGCACCGATTTCTGCTGAAGTCACTGCACCGGCCTTTTCGCGCGCGGAACCAAAGATATCAGCTAAAAAGACTTTATCTGCAGCTTCTAAGCTTGTCGCAAATTCGTCTTTATAGGCAATCACGCGTGAGTAGGTGTGAGGTTGGAAAATCGCAATAATTTGCTTATTGGGATACTTCTGTCGTGCGGCATCCAAAGTGGCATCAATTTCCGTGGGATGATGGGCATAATCATCAATCACAGTAATATCAGCAATTTGCTTTTCGCTAAAGCGCCGCTTGACCCCTTGGTAGGTCATTAAGAATTCACGAATCAAGTTAAGATCAACCTTTTCCATATAGGCCACTGCAATGACAGCCACGGCATTTAAAATACTGTGCTGACCAAACAATGGCACCGCAAACTCACCTAAAGATTCCCCACGGAACAATACTTCAAAATGTGACCCTTGGGTTGATTTCCGAATATTAGTGGCAACAAAATCATCCCGATCCGCATTTGTCCCATAATAGTAGACGTCAGCGGCTGGTTGCAAACTGCGCAGATGTGGGTCATCGCCCCAAGCAAAAATGGCCTTTTTAACGTTGCCAGCAAAGTCTGAAAAGGCTGCTGTCACGTCGTTAATATCATGATAATAATCTGGATGATCAAAATCAATATTGGTCAAAATGGCGTAATCTGGGGCATAATCTTTGAAATGACGACGATATTCATCGGCTTCCACCACAAAGAATTGGGAATTTGGCACCCCACGCCCTGTCCCATCCCCAATCAAATAAGAGGTTGGCGCAATGTTTTTTAAGACGTGTGCAAGTAAGCCAGTGGTTGATGTTTTCCCGTGCGCACCGGCTACAGCAATCGAGGTTGTTTGGCCAATTTGGTCTTGCACCGCATCAGGATAGGTCATCATGTCCACCCCAAGCGCCAGTGCGCGAGCAACTTCAACATGATCGTCTGTAAACGCATTGCCTCGAATAAAAATGGCCTCCTGATGGGCATCCACATTGGCCGCATCAAACGGCAAAATTTCAATCCCTGCTGCCTCCAACGGTGCTTGCGTATAAGTATAAGTTTCAATATCTGAGCCTAATACCACATGGCCTTGATCATGTAAAATTTGTGCCAATGGCCCCATACCTGTACCTTTGATACCGATAAAATAATATGTTTTCGCCATTATTGCTCCTCAACTGAAACGAAGGTAAAGTATTGTAATTCACCTTTTCGTAACTCAAATATTAATTTTTTATATTGCGCGTTTTCATCGTTTAACGTCCGATACGTCCGCCGCGCATTTTGAATTTTTTCTTGTGTTGCCATCTTAATAATTCGTATCCACTAAGTGATCCGTATACAAGTTCTGCGCCTTATCAAAGTCAAAAACCGTACCAACTTCACCAAAGTCTTCGGGTAATACCAGTGCCCCTGGCTTATCTGGCGCTGCTGGCAATTTTAGTTCACGTCCTGAAACGATCATGCCACTTGATTGCACGCCTCGTAAAGCGCCATCCCAAATCAATGCACCTGATGGCATCATTGTCCCTGGTTGTGCAACCACGACCTTGATTCCTTCACGCATATTCGGTGAACCTGATACAATTTGCAACGTTTTCCCATCGCCAACAGCGGTTGTGGTCACATGCAAATGATCAGAATCTGGATGCGCCGTCATTTTTTCAACGCGACCAATGACTAGCTTTGATGGTGACACCGCCAAACGATCTTCAAAGCCAGCTTCTGCTAGCAAGCCATTAACCTGGTCCACCTGATCCGCATCCAGCACGACTTGTCCTTGAACGTCAGTTAAGCCCAGTTGTGCGCCAACGCCAGCAATATTAAAACCAGTCGTGGCTTGCGTTGTTGCATCTTGAATACGTGTCACTTGACCCTTTGTTGTCACTGTTTGTTCAGCAGCATTTGGAGCCAAAATGATGACTAAAACATCACCCATCCCTTGTAAGTTATAACTTGTTATCATTTTTAGAGTCCTTATTTTAAATTTATATTTTGCGTGATTAAAACACAAAAGACCGCTCTCACGGTCTCAATTATGCTTTGCTATCCAAATAAGATAGCAACAATTTTGCTGAAGCCCGACCTGCTTCAACGACATAATCATCAAATACCACGCCAGAGTCACCATTTGCTAAATCAGACACCCCACGTAAGACAATAAAGGGTGTTCCAAATTGGTAGGCAACCTGCGCAACCGCAGCAGCTTCCATTTCGGCTACTAAAGCCTCCGGGAAATGTGTTAAAATGCGCTTCTTCGCTGCATCTTGCACGAATTGATCACCCGACACAATCAAGCCTTCTTTCACTGCGGCTAATTGTTCAAAGTCTTTGACCACTGTTGGGTCGGCTTCGTAGTAAAGTGGCTTGTTTGGCACTTGCCCATAGGCATAACCAAACACCGTCACATCAACATCTGAGTAAGCCACTTGCGTGCCAATCACTTCATCCCCAATTTTTAAGTCAGGATCAAGCGCCCCCGCAGAACCAGTATTAACCACTAAATCAGGTTCAAAATTATCAATCATCAACGCAGTCGCAGAAGCCGCAGCTACTTTACCAATGCCTGATTCGGTTAAAATCACTTCGTGTCCTTTATAGCGACCACTAGTGATTTCAGTCCCACCGTGTTGCTTAGTCGTCACATCTTCTAAGGCAGCAATCAGTGTGATTTTTTCTTCCGCCATTGGCGTAATAATTCCAATTTTCATGTTGTTATTTGCGACGCCGAATCAGCCAAGCGATTCGGTCATCTCTTCCTTCCTTGTTTACCATCAGTTTCGGTATGATTTAAGCATGCGTTACTTGACTAAAAAGAAATAGGCATAGGTCGCAATAATCAGTACAATTAAGCAGACAATCGCCACATTATACCGATGCCGCAATCGTTTAGACTTACCATTAGCAGTGAGTTTACCATCTGATCCCAGTTCATACCGACCCTTGCGTGTCAGACGCATTTCCTCACGTGTTTCTGGCGTCACAACTGTGATTGGGGTTGGATGCGCTTTAGCATAAGCCTTTTCGACCCGAATACGTTCCTTTTCGCGTTGTTTTTGTGCTTTCTTTTCGGCACGTCGTGATAGTTCTTCTGCCATCCTAACCTCGCATATATGACCAGTATAAGAAGGCCGTTAACGTCTTTTGATCATTCAACGCACCCGCTTCAAACAGACGCTTCATCTCGTCATAGCTGATTATCTCAATATCTAAAGACTCACCTAAATCCCGTGGTAATTGCTCAGCAACGGGAATTGGCTGTAAATCACGGGCCACATAAAGATACATATAAGCATCTGAAAAACCAATGGTCTCATAAAAACCCGTCACCTGTTGGATATCACCGGCTGACACGCGTAATTCTTCATTTAACTCACGAACAACCGCATGTTCTGGTTGATCAACATCACGTGCATCTAACTTACCAGCAGGAATTTCTAAGATAAAATCCCCAATTGTGGCACGATATTGTTTTTCCAACAGAATATGGTCGTCATCAACAAATGCTAACACGGCAATTGCAGGCACATGTCGGACAATATCCCGTTGTGAGATCTTCCCATTAAACAACGTGACTGCCTGTTTTTCGACACTAAAAATAGGCCCTTCATAGACGATTTGGGTATCTTGTACTTGCTCGCGTTCCGCCATTATACTTCTGATGCCTTCTTCATGATGGGTCTTACTTCTGCTGCTTGATAATCTTTATAGCCTTGAACGAGGACGTAACTGACACGTTCCCCTTGATTGAGCGACTTAAAACCGTCCATATCAATGCCGTTAAAGTGAACGTAGACGTCAGCGCCGCCCTCGTCCGGAGTAATGTAGCCATAGCCACGTTCTTTTTGCCAAATTTTTACTGTTCCTGTTTTCATATTAACATTGTATCAAAAAAACCGCCATAACGGCGGTTTTTTATTGAAATCAATGTCGGATTACATGAATGCCAACATAATAAAGTTAATCAAGAAGAAAGTTGATACGATTAACAAAACCGGTGACACTTCCTTGAATTTACCAAGGGCCAACTTCACCACAATGAAGAAAATGAAGCCGGCGGCAATACCATATGAGATTGAGTATGAAAAGGCCATAAAGACAGAAGTGAAGAATGCTGGAATTGCAACTTCCAAGTTTTCCCAAGAAATCTTCTTGAACTCACCCATCATCATGATCCCAACTAGAATCAACAATGGTGACGTTGCCGCTGACGGCACAACCCCAACAAACGGTGCGAAAATCACCATCAAACCAAAGCCAATGGCTGTCACAACATTGGCTAAGCCGGTGCGGGCACCAGCTGCAATACCAGTCGCTGATTCAATAAACGTTGTGGTATTTGACGTCCCAACAACACCCGCTAAAGCAGTGGTAAAGGTATCAACCACCAAAGCGCGATCCATCTTTGAGTTAAAGCCATCTTCTTGTTCAAACGCTTTCGTGTCTGCCTTTGAGAAAATACCCGTTTGATTACCAATACCAATCAATGTCCCAATCGCATCAAACAAACCAGTCAGTCCCATGGCAAAGATTGTCACAATAGCCATTAAGGCGTTTTCCCAATTTGAAAACAGACTACCCATGCCTTTTGCACCAAAGGCTTGTCCAAAGACATCACCAAGTTGGTGGAAGGCAGAACCAATTGATGTGCCTGGTTGGATTTGTGTGTTCGTCACGCCCATTGGAATACCAATCAAAGTTGTGGCAACCAACGTAATCAGAAAGGCACCCGGTACTTTGCGCATCACCAAAACAAGAAGCAACACAAAACCAATTAAAGCCAACAAAACTGATGGTTCGTTAAATTTTGTCAATTCTGGTGTGACACCACCATTGGCTAAGAGTGAATGAATCGCCCCACTCGTCTTACCTGTGTAAGCTTCGTCATTGACTGTCTTAACGTTGTTACCATCAACCAAGAAGTTAATGAAACCGGCGTTCTTTAAGCCAATATACGTCACAAACATCCCGATACCACCACCGATGGCGGCCTTTAACTCGGTTGGAATCCCCTTAACAATTGCGCGACGGCCATGTGTTAACGTAATGGCGATATCAACAACACCAACCAAAAAGACAATCGCCAAGGCTTGCTGCCATGAAAAGCCAAAGCCAAACACGATGGTATACGTGAAGTACGCTTGCATCCCAATCCCAGGCGCCAATGCAAACGGTACATTGGCAAATATACCCATGAACAACGTGCCAAACATGGCAACGATAATCGCTGCCAAGAAGACTGCTTGTTCAGGAATACCAGCTTGCCCCAAAATTTGAGGGTTCAAAAAGAAAATGTAAGCCATCGACACAAAGGTCGTTATCCCTGCTAAAACTTCACGACGTACAGTCGTTTTGTTTTCAGACAGTTTAAAAAACTTTGACATAATACTCTCCTAAACGCGAAAAATCTGCCCACCACAAATGATGGACAGATCCCGCATTTGTGATAGTCCAACATCGGTGCTGGGTAGAAACAGTCGGCCATTATCCGACACTATATCACGTATTTTTTAATATAATACAGTTTAACACTGATGGACTCGCGTTGACAACCCATAAATATGTCTCTCATAAAGATCGTCACTAAGCACTCTCACAGACTTGTGGCACATATTCAATCGCCGGCCGGAATTTAAGCCCTTGATAAGTGCCTACCACAATAATCTTTAATTTTTGACCACGAAACTGCACACTTGGTAACAATAAGGTCTTAGTAAAATCAAGCCCAGTATGCGCAAGCGTTTTGCCTAATTTAATAAGCGAATGGCGCCGCCGCGATGTCAAGATGCGATTGCGATACTCATAATAATAACGGGGTAAGCGTGTGATATCTACTTCGCCCACAATATCTCCAGGCTTGGGGTTTGCTTGACTCGCATGTACCACAATTGAGTCTCGCACAAAAAATCCCGCACTAACTTGCGTCGCACGTTGGGTAAATTCAATATCATCCCCCCAGATGAAATATTCTTTTTGCGGTAACCCAATTTGCGCAATCACTGCCCGTGAAAAGATTGTTGAGACAAACGTGGCCTGCTTGATTGGCAGCCAGCGCGCCTTATCCTGTAATAGCGTGGCAGCGTTTCCTGCCAGTGGTGCTGGGACGTTCATTTTCGACCAATCACCATCGGTCCAAACCACTTTACTAGCTGCCCAACCTGCCTTAGGCTGCGCTGCAAATAACGCCAGTAATTTAGATAGCGCATCCTCAGTTGGCATCGAATCATCATCCATCACCCAGACATAATCATCCTGCGTGAGCATCATAAATTCTCGCATACCCCAATTAAAACCGCCAGCACCGCCCAGGTTTTCCGACATGTGGGTCACAATTAAGCGTGGATCTGTTAACTGATCTAAATACTCATGTGTCCCATCAGTACTCGCGCTATTAACCACAATAAGATGTTTTAAGGCAGACGTGTCTTGTGCTAACACTTTTTGAATCGCTTCTTTTAATAACGGTAGCCGATTATACGTGACAATCATCGCTGTTACAGTTGGTTCAGTCATGTTTTCCCTCTTCAATTATGATATTGATTACTGCGGTCACAGAGACTGTGTTGTGGCCCACAGACATCACACATTAGCCGATCGCCAAATTTGCCTTGCTGTTGGCAACCTGCGACTAGACAGTTGCACTGTTCACAAAATGGCACAAAAAAATAACATCGCTGTCGAACACTGTTGGTACGCTTCTTGCCTAAGCAATCTCACTGTACCAGTCATTGTACGATCAGACATCTACCGATTATGCCTTTCGATGTTAATTTAAATGTTGCGTTACGCCATCGTGTCGCTGTCCAGTTGCTAAATCACCGATTCAGTGCTAATTAGTCAGACGAATCACGCTCAAGTGTTATATGTACGCCCAAAAGGGCCTGTTTATTTAACGTTGTCATGCGCGAAGTTGAAATCTGAAGCGACCCCAAATTCTTCACGAACCGTATTCAAAGCATCATTAATCACTTGATCCATATCAAAGTAACGATACTTCCCTAAGCGACCACCAAAAATAATTTCTGCGTGCTTTGTCCGTGCTTCTTTCGCATATTGCTTGTAAATTTGCGTATTTTTGTCATCGTTGACTGGGTAATACGCTTCTTTTTCACGGTTCCACTCTTGTGGATACTCACGCGTAATGATGGTTTTCCCTTCATCAGCCAAACCATCAAAGTGCTTCCATTCCATGACACGTGTGTAAGGTGTTTCGGCATCTGTATAGTTAATGACAGCATTACCTTGATAGTTTTCTGAATCCACTACTTCATGCTCAAAACGGAGTGAACGGTATTCTAATTCTCCAAACTTATAGTCAAAGAATTGATCAATCATGCCCGTGTAGAGTACTCGTGGGAATTCGGCTAATAACGTATCCTTATGATCAAAGAAGTCAGTATCTGTTAAGACATCAATCAAACCATTTGATTGGGCCACCATACGCTCAAAAATTTGGGTATAACCACCCACCGGAATCCCTTGATAGCGGTGGTTAAAGTAGTTGTTATCGTAAATAAAACGTACTGGCAAGCGCTTAATAATAAAGGCTGGCAATTCAGTGGCCTTACGACCCCATTGCTTTTCCGTGTAACCCTTAATGAGCTTTTCGTAAATGTCAGTTCCGATTAATGAAATCGCTTGTTCTTCCAAGTTACGTGGTTGACGATCACCTAAATCAGCCAAAGCCGCGGCTTTTTGTTCAGCAATTTTGGCTTGTGCTTCAGCAGGTGTCTTGGTTCCCCACATTTGATAGAACGTATTCATGTTGAAGGGCAAATTGTACAATGTGCCTTTGTAGTTTGCCACCACTTGGTTTTGATAGCCATTAAATTCAGCAAATTGACGAATATAATCCCACACTTCTTTATTATCTGTATGGAAAATGTGTGCGCCAAAATCATGCACCGTAATCCCATGTTCAGTATGGGTATGCATGTTACCGCCAATATAAGGGCGCTTTTCAACAATCAGGGACCGCTTGCCACGCTTGGCAGCTTCGTAGGCAAAAATCATGCCGAAAGGTCCAGCACCAACAACTAAGTAGTCATAATTCTTCGTATTAAATTTATTTGTCATAGTAGTTCTATTATACCTGAGACAACCCCGTTTTGCATATCAAAAATCATGCCATGATGGCGATTTGCCACAGTAGGTTCATGCTATACCGCACCACTACCCTAATTTATGGCACAAAAAAGGCCAATCACCTTAATGTGATCGACCAATGCCAATTTTCCGTGCGACAAATCGACCACCTTTTAGCAGCCAATTTTGCTTTGCCATAAAAACAACTGGCACTTCTTGATACTGAATCTGATTTTTTTCCAACCAGACATCAAGTAGGCGTTCACTCAAGAAACCATAGACCCGTTGTTCATAACTATCCCACGTTTCAACATCTGCTTGCACGCGGGCCTCCACGGCAAATAAAATATCAAATAACCAATCAACATACGCATCAAATCGATCACGACGCATAATGAACATATTAAACATATGCGCCCATGTCCGTGACATATTGCGATCAAAGGCTGCCAAATAGTCTGGCTGCTTTGTCGCGATGACCTCACGCAAAATATCAAGTGGGGCTTCGTGATGCGCATGCCGATAATGAGAATCACTGGATTCAATCCAGTAGCGCCGCTTTTTGGGTAAAATCACGTCATTTTTAGCCAACAAGTCTGTTAACTGCGCTGACGTCAAAATTTTGGCTAAATCTTTTTGCCGGGAAAACGAAAAGAACCGGCGGTAATGGACCAAACCAATCACATCAGCGTCGCTATTGTGACGTGCCCAGTAAATTGCAGTCAATTCATTAAAATACGGATTTTTTTCAGAAATGTTGCGACCAGTATCATCTGAAATAAAGCCAGGAAACCGTTCTGCTGATAAGGCTGCACCAACTTGAATTGGCGTATAAATTGTTTGATCTGGCACCGGCACAACTTTGTGCGCTGCCATTAAAATTTGCGTTTTATTTGTCATTCATACTACCAAATACAGGCACTTTTAATAGGCACCTTTAGATTTAAATATCGCAATGATATTTCGGAACACGATACTAATGTCATACCAAAAACCAGCATTCGCAACGTATTCTAATTCGATTTGTGTCCGTTCTGGATACTCGATCAATGAGCGACCACTGGCCTGCCAAAGGCCTAGCGCACCAGGCCGTACTGACAAAAACAAAGCGACTTGATCGCCATATTCTTTCAACTCTTCAGCAACAATTGGCCGAGGACCAACCAGACTCATATCCCCAATGAGCATATTCCAAAACTGCGGTAATTCATCAATTGTTGATCGGCGTAAAAAAGCTCCAAGCTTAGTAATACGTGGATCTTCCTTCGTCGGTAGCTTATAACCATTGGCGACGTATTTGTCATACAATGCCTGGTTCGACTTCAGGATGTCTTCTGCGTTGGGTACCATTGAACGAAATTTATAAATATCAAATGTTTTCCCGTTGCGGCCAACCCGTTGTTGCTTAAAAAATGCCGGCGACTGCGGGCTATCAACTTTTAATAAGATATAAACGATCAAAAATATCGGCGACAGTACGATCAATCCCAATAACGCAAAAACAATATCGATGCACCGTTTTGCAATTAAGTATGATCGACGTTTTGGCTTTATTTTCAATTTTCCAACTCACTTTTACAAATATTTTGCATCAAATTCCGGATCTTGACTTGTCAAGATTTTAGGACCATCTTTCGTGATTGCTAAGGTGTGTTCATATTGTGCTGACCATGAGCCATCAAGCGTTGAAACTGTCCAGCCGTCTGCTTCCGTATCGTCCGTTTCAACTTCCCAACCACCAAGGTTAATCATTGGTTCGATGGTAATGACCATGCCTTCGCGCAAACGAACGCCATGTCCTGACTTACCATAATGTGGCACTTGTGGATCTTCATGCATCGTTGGGCCAACACCATGGCCAATATATTGGCGCACATCGCCATAGCCATGTTCAACTTCTGTGTATTGTTGAATGGCATGCCCAATATCACCAATACGATTCCCGATAACAGCTTGGTCAATACCAAGATACATCGCCTTTTTCGTCACGTCCATCAATTGTGCGACTTCGGGTGACACTTCGCCAACTGCATAGGACCAAGCAGAATCTGAGACCGCCCCATTAAGACCAACCACTGTATCGACTTTAACAAGATCGCCGTTTTTTAATTTGAGGCCTTTACGCGGCAAGCCGTGCGCCACTTCATTATTAATACTGATAGTCGTGGCATACTTAAAGCCTTCGTAACCAATTTGCAAAGGAACACCGCCATGACTTTCAATATACTCACGCGCCTTTGTCTCAATTTCCCAAGTATCAATGCCCGGTTGAATCAAATCACGTAACATGTGATGCATGCCAGCAATAATGGCACCAGATTGGCGCATGGCTTCAATTTCTCTTGGTGATTTTAAAGTAATCATGTTTCAATATCTTCTTTCTAAATCAAAAAAGTCAAGTTAAGATCATTCTTTCAATAAGAATTACTATTCATTATACCTTTTTTTAAGCTTTTAAGCATGTCTTATTAAAATCCGTTGCAAAAAAAGACAACCTAATGGTTGTCTTTGGCAGTACATTTGAATTATTTTTTAGATACGTGCTAATGAAGCAGCCCCAATAACACCGGCATCATTACCTAATTCGGCCAACTTAACACGCGTTGATGTCCGAACAGTTGGGAAAGCAAATGTTTGCCAGTTCTTTTCAACACGTGCGCGCAAGAATTCACCAGCTGCAGCCACACCACCACCGATAACAACAGCTGATGGGTTCAAAATGTTTGACATTGCCGCTGTGGCATAACCAAGATAGTAAGCCACTTTGTCCACGACTTCATTTGCCAAGAAGTCACCATCTTTTGCCAAGTCAAAGACAATCTTTGATGTCACTTCGTCACCGTCAGAAATCAATTGCTTCAACTTTGATGAGCCAACGTAAGCTTCTGAAAAGTCTTGTGCCAAGTGAACAACACCTGTTGCTGACGCATATTGTTCCAAGCAACCGCGGTTACCGCATGTGCACAAGTAGCCATTTGGTTCAACAACCACGTGCCCAACTTCACCACCAGCACCGGCTGTCCCGTGAATTAATTGCCCGTTGGCAACCAAACCACCACCAACACCAGTACCAAGTGTCACAAATGAGACATCAGCATCATTGTTACCGGCACCCTTCCAGGCTTCACCAAGTGCAGCAGCGTTGGCATCGTTATCAAGCGTCAAAGGCAAACCAGTGCCTGCTTCGATGTCAGCCTTAACCGGTTGTTCAGTCTTCCAGTTCAAGTTGAAGGCACCCGTCACTGTACCTGCTTCACGGTTAACCGTACCAGGCGTTCCCATCCCAATACCAATCACACGTTCGCGATCCAATTGGTACAAATCAAGATGGTGATTAATTGATGCAATAATGTCTGGTACAATGTGTGACCCTTCGTCAAAAATGTTCGTCTTAATTGACCACTTTTGTTGGATTTCACCTGCATCAGTCAAGATTGCAAATTTGATTGTTGTGCCACCAAGGTCAACACCGATGAGTTTATCTTTAGCCATTGTTTTTTGGTGTATGTTGCCAATAGGGTAGCTCACTCACATGCCCTACCCAGCCGCATACATTTCCTCCTAAGAAATTTATTACCCATTCATTCTAACAGAAAACACTGACGATATGCAAGCGTTTTCATAGTTTTCAAAACAATTTTCATGCGCTTTAGTCACTAGGATTAGCGACCTCTTGTTCATGCTCATGCACTAAAATGATCTTCATTCGGGCATATTCCTGCCGGTCAATCACATTAGCTTTATACAAATTATCCACTTCTAATGCAGCCACTTCAATATCCCATAGGCGCTTTCCGACATGAATGTAAACACCAAAACGTTTGAGATACGTCAAAATATCATAAAAGTTCTTCATCCAATACCACCTTTTGATAACCATGTTAGGAGCACTAACAGCCCACTCACCCCAACAAGTGTCCAACGCATATACAGCGGAAACTTCCCTGAA
Organism: Leuconostoc lactis; assembly: GCF_007954625.1. Classification (NCBI taxonomy): domain Bacteria; kingdom Bacillati; phylum Bacillota; class Bacilli; order Lactobacillales; family Lactobacillaceae; genus Leuconostoc; species Leuconostoc lactis. The sequence goes on from NZ_CP042420.1 coordinate 22,130, forward strand.
CGCCCGTAAAATCCGGCCATAACAGCAAACATAATCCCGCCAACCAGGCCACCAATATGGCCCCACATATCAACACCATTCGCACCGAACCCCATCACCAAGTTCAGTCCGACAAAGAGTAACAAGGTTTTCCCTTGTGCAAGAATTTCTGGATCATGCCGAAACTGACTAACAAACATCAACAAGCCACCAAACAGCCCAAATAAGGCAGTGGAAGCACCAACAGACACCGTTAAGGGTGCGAAAAGATAGGACATGATATTACCCACCACGCCACCGAATAAGTACAAGCCTAAAAATTTTCGGTGACCAAAAACCGCTTCTGCTAAGGGTCCGATAAACCAGAGCGTTAACATGTTAGTGATAATATGTAGCCAACCAGCATGTAAAAAAATCGGTGTGAGCAATCGCCAGTACTGGTGATCTATGGCAATCGCTGGTCCCCACTTGGCACCCAGCGCAACCAATAATTGCCCGTTCGTTGTTTGCCCATGGCCCATGATGACCTCCACCCCAAACATCACGAGGCTGATGGCCACGAGGCTGACCGTTACGGGCGCTTTTTTAAATTGTATCTGAATCGCATCTATCATGTATTTATTGTACACCCAAACCGACCACGCGACCAACGCTCAAGGCTACGAGCTGTGGGTCATGGAAGGTATAAGTTGGATATTCTTGTTGCAAGGCTTGCTGATATAAACGGAGCTGACCACGATAACGTTGGACTAACTTGGCCAAATCTTCTGTCATGCGATCTGGTCGAATATAATCCGTTTTATAGTCAAAAAGCGTGATCGATTGGGTTGTGTGATCGATGAAATAACCATCAATAATCCCGTGAACCAACACCGGTGCCGAATCTGCTAATCCTTGATAAATCTGGTTAGCTGGCATAATCATGGCAAACGTCGCTTCACGCGTTAAGGTTGCTGCATGTTGCATGACCCGCTGGGCAAATGGTGTCGCTAAGAATTGTAAGATCTGATCTAAATTAATTAAATCAGCGACTGGTTGCGTCATTCGCCCATTAGCCACTAGTTGATCCCGCAGCTCCGTCAAGGACTCACGTGTTTGTGGCACGGTAAAATCTAACAATTGCAACATTAAGTGCGTTGCCGTCCCAATTGCAGCACTAGAAGGTTGTTGCGACCCATCCGTCATAAACGTTGGTAACGTTAAATTCGCTGACACTAAATCATTGGCTGGCGATAACTGCCCATCTTCCGCCACTGTCAATGAGACCATTTGTGGGCGATCAGGATCTTCGAATAACCGCTTCATCTCACTGACAGATTGATACGCTGCCGTCTGGGTCGCTGCCATATTTGGATACTGATAGCCCAACATCGCTTGCGCCGCCTGGAAATCTTTGGCATCATAATCTTGACTGTTCGGCGTTGCCACCTCAGTTGGCGTCGTGTTATCCGTTGGTAAATGAATCGTTGCTTCCGGTATTAAATTCACTGTCAGCTGACCCGTTTGCGTGGTTTCTGGTCCGAGAAGACGTGGTTTGTCCCCTTCGCCCAACCAAGCTTCCAACGTTGGTTCTTGTGTGCGGGCAAGAGCCAAAATTAACCAATCGAGATAAGATTTCGCCGTCAGACGTAAATCTTCGCCTAAAAATTGGCCCGTGTTATTTTTAGCCCGTTGCCATAACGTTTGTAACGCTGTGCTTTGCCCGGACTCACTAACAGACGCACTCCCGATAAGGTGTAATTGTTGTTCAGCACGGGTCAAAGCCACATACAGCAGGCGCATTTCTTCTGACCAACTCTGGCGTTTGAGTGCTTGTTGGACGACCAATTGTTGCAAAGTTGGCATGCTTACCAAGGCATCTGGTTGTAGATAATTAATCCCAATACCGGCATTTTTTTGCAACAAGACTTTTCCCTTTAAATCCTTGGTGTTAAAAGCTTTATCGAATTCTGGGATAAATACAATGGGGAATTCTAGCCCTTTTGAAGCATGAATGGTCATGACACGCACCGCTTGTTCGTCTGCTTCTTGGGGTGCTTCGCCCAACTGACCATCGTTTTGCTGTAATTGTTCGATATACCGGACAAACCGGAATAAGCCAGCATTGGTATTGTTTTGATAAGTTCGAGCATAAGCATAGAGCGCATGCAAATTCGCTTGCCGCTGACCGCCACCCGGCATCCCCGCCACATAATCGAGCCACGCCGTATCATCAAAAATCGTCCAAATCAACGTCACTAAATCATTTTGAATCGCGAGTTGATGCCATTTTCCAAATTGGTCGATAATTTTTTGTGCAGCCAGATGCGTTGTTGCATAGGTTGTTAAGGCCGTCCAAAAATCATGCTGTTGATCCGCTAATCGAATCTCGGCCAGGTCATTTTCCGTTAACCCAAACATTGGCGACCGCAATACAGCCACTAACGGAATATCTTGGTGGGGATTATCAATGACCCGCAAAACATCCAGCATGAGATAAACTTCCATGGTTTGAAAATAATTCCCCACCGCATCAACTTGTACCGGAATACCAGCGGCGCGCAGACTCGCTACTAAGTCAATATAGCCGGCCTTTGAGCGGGTCAGAATCGCAATATCCCCGTATTGTACCGGCCGCATCCCCGCCGGTGTTGCCTTACGATCATAAATTGTCGTTTCCCGCAATGCCAGTATCTTTTCAGCTACTCGGGCATACTGGGCCTGTCGTTTTTCAAAATTTTCCACCGTCTCGTCAGCTTCTGTTGGCTCAGCTGCCTGTGCCTGCTTAGTAATAATGTCCACTGAAAAGACCGGCGGTACACTGGCTGGATAGTCAGCTTTTGGTACCAACTTAGCTTCGCCCAAATACGCAATGTCCCCTAATTTTTCATCCATGAGCTGTGTGAAAATTAAGTTGGTCATGGCCGTGACATTATTGTGTGACCGGAAATTATCGGCTAATTCAATTCGCTGATTATCGTTGTCAGCTTGCGCAAACTGTTTATATTTATGCGTAAATAGCGACGGTTCCGCCTGACGAAAACCATAAATACTTTGTTTGACATCACCAACCATGTACATATTATGGCCATTGGCAACTTGTGTCAGTAAGGTTTCTTGTAATTGGTTAATATCTTGATACTCATCGACCAAAATTTCATCAAACTGACTTTGAATCGTTTCACGGGTTGCCGTATCGGCTAATATCTCTAATGCTAAGGCCCCTAAATCCGGAAAGTCCACTAATTGGGCAGCGCGCTTCGCATCAGTAAACGCCGTCCGAAACGTCTGGGTTACCAAAACCAACGTCGCAACAAGCTGTTGTGAGGCGTCAGTAATCGTTTGCCACTGGCTTTGCGTGAACCGGAAAAACGTCTCCGTAAGTTGCTTTAACTGTGATTTGGCCCCAATCACTTGGTTTTTAACCGCGACAGCTTGGGCCAAAATATCCAAAAGTTCTGGCTCATCAGCCACGCCTTTGCTGGACTTCGTTTCTAAACTCACCTTAGGTGGCTGTAACAGCACTTGGCGTAGATCATCCCATTGCGCACTAGTGGCCATTGTCTGCACTTGTTGCAAATAGTCTTGTATTGTGGCCAACGCAAGCGTTGTTTTCTTCAGTTCTGGCACTCCTGACACCAGAACTTGGGCATCTTGAACCGCTGCTAATAGCGGTGTGATAGTGGTTGTCAGCGTTGGTAGGATATGTTGTTGGTACAGGTCAGATTGCGTGATAGCCGTCGTCAAATCTAACTGATTGTCAGCGAGTTGAGCCAACCATGCGGCACCATCAGGGCGTGCTTCTGCAAAATCCGTGAGCTTTAAGATAATGTCTTGTAACGCATTATCTTGCCCTGGTTGCCCAAAATTATTGACCAAAGCCAAAAAATCGGCGTGATGTTCGTGGTCTTCTTCATAGAAAGCCGCCAAAACTTGCGCCAGCACATCTTGGCGCAACATATCACGTTCGGCTGTATCCGAAAGCAACCGAAACTGTGGATCCAACCCGATGACATGATAATAATTTTCAATCAAACGCAACGCATAAGCGTCAATTGTTGAAATATTGGCTGCTGGTAAAAGTAACAGCTGTTCTTGTAAAAAGCGTTTAGTTGCCGCATCAACTGCCGGTAGCCGTTTTTCAATCGCTACTTCTAAACGTTCACGCATTTCTTGCGCGGCTGCATTAGTAAAAGTCACAATTAAAAAGTTGGTCACACTGGCCCCGTTTAAAATTTTCTGAATCAAACGTTCAATTAAAACCGTCGTTTTCCCAGAGCCCGCTGATGCGGCAACTAAAATATTGTGCCCTGTATCATCAACTGCACGTTGTTGATTAACTGTGAATGTCGTGCTCATCTGCCGTCTCCTCTTGCAAAATCTTTAAAATGGCTGTTTTTCCCTTGGGAGATTCAGGCCGATATCGATCACCCAATGAGCGATCAAAACGTAAAATATCGGTATACGGTGTGTACTGCAAACTCCCCATTGTTGGTAACAAAGGAAATTCACCACCTAAAATGTGGTCGCCAGCTTGTGTGATATTTTCAGCATTGTGCTGCAACAATAAGCCAAAATCGTCTGCTTCGACAAAATCGCTCGTCGCATACAATTGCCCATCTTTCTTCTTTTTCAGCTGATAAAATAGCGCGGCCTCACCGTCATCCAGCAGTTCCAAACTATCGAGATAGTCTGGCTCCGCCACAAATAACCCACGATACTTGAAAATTTCCGGCTGCACCTGACCCGCCAACAAAGCATCAACATCGCCCTTAAAGTCGGCAATGCGACGTCGTTCCGGCGCAATTTTAGCAAAAAATGCCCCACCAATGGCTTCAACCCCAAGCGCTTCCGCATTTTTTTGTGCGGCCTGCCAATAGGTCAGCAATTGCATTTGTAACCCGTCAAAGGCTTGCGCCCAATCAAATTGTTTGCCGTTAGACTTGTAATCAATAATCGTCCCAAACACACCGTTGGGGTCTTGACGATCTAACCGATCAATTTTACCTCGGACTTTAATTGGTCCACGTCGGCCAGAAAATTCTAGTGCTGGCAAGGCGCCCTTAACCGGAAAGCCAAAGAGTTGTTCCACTGCTTGTGGATAAGACCCATTAGCACGGGCAGCTTGCTGCAAATTTATCATGAGTTGTCGACTAATTTTGGCCAAATGATCGCGCACTGCCCGCATTTTCCCATTAGTCGCCAGTAATTGATACACTGGCAGCGACAATTCAGCGGTCATGGCCTGTGATACAAGGTCTAATAATTCTTCTGTCGTCACATCGCGCAAACTCACCTGTCGCTGGATCAACGCGCGGATCACTTGTTCTAATACGGCATGGTATAACGTTCCCGTCTGGGCCACATTAAGTTCGTTGGTCGTCCGCTCTTTAAGCCGTAACCCATACTGCAAAAAATAAGCCAACGGATTATTATAATAACTTTCCAATTGTGAAATAGACACATTTAACTGCTGACCGAATAAGGACTGAACAAATTCAGGGCGTAAAATTTCTGTTTGGTTGCGATAATTTGGTGCGGATAACACGCGTTCTAATCGGTCTTGTTGCGTCACACTAATAGCATTTTGCAGGGCTTTAAACGCCGACGACTGTTGATAAGTAGGGATTAATTTGACTAATTCAGACAAGGTTGCTCGTGGCGTGCTTGTGTAATTTTTCAACAATGCTGCACTATCTGCTGGCACCCGTGTGATTTTGGTGACAGGTGTTTGGAACGTTGAGACGAGTCGTTGATAAAATGGCGACATATCCGCAATTTTCCCCGCACTGTCAAGGACCGGATAAGACAAAGTCACGCTGGTATTAGCAGATGATAACGCCCCATAAAATAGCAGATTTTCTTCGGCCATTTGTTGTTGCGCGGTATTTTGTAAGTATTTCGGTTGCTCACCGGCTTGTAAGGCTGGTTGCACAATCAAACGCTCGGCATCATTAATCAAAGCCGTTGTCTTGGCTTGCGCCGGTAAGTTTGTCCGTGTCCCCCCAATAAAAAATAGATGCCGGTAGCGGTTACTTTGCACAATCCCAGCTTCCGAAATGGTCAGTTGATCTAAATGATTGGGAATCCCAGAGAATTTGGCGCCCGCAAAACCAGCCGTCAAAATCGCTTTAAATTGCGCGAGGTCAAATACTGCATCCCCATCAATGGCGACCAATTCATCTAACGTGGCCGTGAAAAGTTGCCAAACTTCACCGCCTTGCCGCGAACGGGCGAGATCACCAGCCGCAAGATATTGATCACGCTGTGCCAAAATGGCATCTGTCACATGATACTTTTGCAACCACATGACCAAGCCTGTTGCCGCTTCCCGCATCGTTTTAGCGTGATCAAAGCTTTCTTGTAACGCATCAAAGGCCGCCAAAATAAACCGACGTAAGGTTTCAATACGCCGATTAATCTGTTGATCTTCAGTTTCTAATGTGACATCATCCTCGGCAACTTCATCTGTCATTGTAAACAATTCAAACGGCTGGTCTAAATGCCGCCACCGTGCTTCAAACGGCTTATTGGCATAGAGATAGTTATCAAAATAACTTACCACATCAAAAAATTCAGCTTCCGGTACTAACGCTTGATCTTGAAACGGTCGCAGAAGGCTCGTTTTTAAAATTGCCATGACATTTTGGTATTGCAAGCGTTCACTCGTTGGCATGAGCAAATTCAGCAATAGCTCCACTAAAGGATGATTGGCCATTTTTTGGTCGGTATCCAAAAAGTAAGGTAATTCTAATTGCGCCATGACTTCAGGGATATGATCAGTGTAAGGCGTGAGGTCACGCACCAAAATCAAAATATCGCGCAAGTGTAAATCAGGATCTGCTAATAATAGGCGTCGAATACGTCGCCCTACTTCCTGAATCTCAACGATGGTATTTTCCGCAGCAAACACCGACAAGTCCGATGCTGGTTGGTCGGCTTGATATGGCCGGTATTCGCCGAGATGGGTCCAAGCTGTCAATAATTGTGCACTTGTTTGACTGAGTGTTCGTCTGGTCTGTGGCTGTTCAAGTCTCACCGGCTGCTCTGCTTGCTTTGCCAAGCGCATGAGTTCTTGGGCTGTTGTCATCGGTTTGAAGAAAACATCCCCTGGTTGTTGCCGACCTAATTGGTCTCCATCACCTAACAAGGCCATTGTCACAGGGTAACGTTGCACTAGTTGTTGCACCACTTGCCATTCGGCACTCGTAAACCCGTTGAACCCTTCAAAATAAAAGGCCACATTTTCAAGGGGATGTTGGGCCAATTGCGTCGCTAAAAATGGTAACACCTCCAAAGGTGTCATGCGGTCAGTGCCCATTTTTACAGCCAACGCATCGGCTACAATCGCTAAGTCTCTGAGTTTGGCGGCTAATGTCTGTCGTAAAAACGTCGCATCATCCGTTGTGTCATTCAAAATTTGTAACAAATCTTGGGGTGTAATGCGACTAGCCCGCAACTCAACCAGTTGCGTCACTAAAGCAGCGATAAAGCCTGGTTTAGCCTGCATTCTAGCAAAAATTGGTAATTGCGGTGCATACTCACGTAAAATATCGGACACCATAATAAATAACCCAGTATTTTGCACAATATCTGGCTGCTGATTGGGCATGTCCTTGAGCAATGCCCAAGCTAAACGGGTTAAGGAATAGACTTGTAAACGGCTTTGTGCATACAAATCTGACTGAGGATCATAACCATTTTGTTGCGCCAACCGTTGTAAAATCGCCACTTCACTATCAAATTTAACGTGGTTAGGCACGATATAATACACTGTGGTTGCTGCATCTTGCGCTAATTTTTGCTGAGCATCTGCTAATAACGCACCCCGTAAATCAGCTTGGGCATGCGCCATATAAATTGTTACCGCCATTTACGCCTCTTTTCATCATTAACACACATCTGTGTGACGTTAATTTCTCATCATACTGTCTATTTTAGCATACAAAAAGCACGTCATTTCTGACGTGCTGCTTGCTTTATCAACGACGATCTTTAAGTCGCTGTTGCATCAAATGTTGGTATCTTGTATACCAAACATCGACATATCCTTGTGAAAAAGGGCCCGTGCCTTCGTTGATCCAGTCAACTAAAATCTTAACATGTGCCTTCAGAATCTTATCGATTTCTGGTGGATAATGCCATTTTTTGCTGTGCGCTGCATATTCATCAGCATCCAACAAATGTTTTTCCCCATCAGGAAAAACTTTGACATCTAAATCGTAATCAATATACTTTAGCGCCTCTTTATCTAAGACAAAGGGTGACGCTAAATTACAGTAATACGATACCCCATTATCACGAATCATGGCAATAATATTAAACCAATACTTTTTATGAAAATAGACAATTGCCGGTTCACGTGTCACCCACCGTCGTCCGTCGTCTTCTGTCACTAAAGTATGATCGTTTAATCCAATGATTGCATTTTCACTGGTTTTTAAAACCATGGTATCGCGCCAAGTTCGATGCAACGAGCCGTCATGCTTATAACTTTTGATCGTGATGAAATCACCTTCGCGTGGCCCGCGATTTGACTTATCAAAACTCATGATCGTACCTACTCTTCTAACACCGAATGCTCTTTCATTGTATCAAATATTATACGTAAATGATAGACTACAAGCACTTTACCAAAAAGAGTGCCAAAGACGGTCTTTGTCTTTACTCAGAAAATTCTGTCAGCGCATCATTTTGGGTAACGGCTTGAAGGGCCACGTCAATCCATTCTGCCGAAAAGCCTTTGGTGTAAAGTTTATTTTTAACTTTATATTGTCGTTCCGACTCAGTTACATTGCGATAGCGATACCACAATCTTTCAGCTTGCCGAATCACGTTGGCACGTTCTGTGTCCGCATCATTAGCAAAATCAATCTGCGCCACAACTGCCTGGGCAATGTCAAAAGAAAAGCCTTTTTGTACAAGCGCTTGGACAATCTTTTGTTGCTTGGCACGTGTTGCTTCACGTTGATAACGTTGGGCTAATTTTAGGGCTAATTGTTCCCCCACGGCTAGCTGTTCAGCTGTTGTATAAGTTGCCAGTGCTTGGGTAATCGCTGATGCTGGTACCCCTGCCTGCTGTAAGGCCAAACTAATGGTCACCGGCCCTTTGGGTGACAAGCGCTTTTTGGTTGCCACATAATGTTTGGCATAGTTGAAATCATCAACATAACCTAAATCTTTTAATCGTGCCAATACGGTATCTTGAATCGCCTCAGTCACTTGTTGATCCGATAATTTTTGGCGAATTTGTTTTTCGGTCCGTAACGCATGGCCCAAATAATTTAAAGCTGTATTCAGTGCTTTGGCAATCGCATCATCATATTTGATTTGTGCAATTAAGGCATCATCTAATTCACGGCCCTTGGCCAAGCCGTATTTAATCAAGACACTTTCTGCAACGCCAAAAGCAAAAACGTTGTCTAAGTCAATACTGTAGCGTCCAGCTTGCTTTTGAGTCGCGATTTTCGTAATTTTTTTCATATTACTATTGTACGCAATCCATTCGGTAATTGCTCAAAATATGTCCAAAAATCACCAGTCCCCACAATTAAAGTACGTGATCGAGGCCAATTGCCAAGCCGCTCATCTGGGTTACGCCTTGTAAAGCACGCAGTACACCTGGCACAAACGCCGCACGACTCGTTGTACTTTGGCTCAAGGTCAATTGTTCATCCAGGCCACCAAAATACACGGTTTGTTGCGCAATGTAGCCCGGTAAGCGCAGCGCATGTACGGGAACAGCATCAATGACTTCACCACGTGCTGGCCCTGTCGTTGTTGGCTCTGGATCACGTTGACGTGCAGCAGCAATGCGCTTAGCTGTTGTCACAGCTGTCCCCGAAGGGGCATCGATTTTCTTAGGATTATGCGCTTCAACAATTTCGACATCCGGAAAATACTGCGCTGCTAACTCGGAAAATTGCATGAGTAACACAGCTGACAAACTAAAATTAGGGACAATTAATACCCCACCACCAGCTGCACGTGCCCGTAAATCAGCTACTTGGTCATCTGTTAGTCCCGTCGCACCAATGACAACGGCCATATCATGTGCAATCGCCCACACAGCATTGTCATACACCGTTGCTGGTGTACTCACATCCAAAAAAATATCTGCTGGTTGATCAATTTCTGATAGGGCTGTCCAAACTGGATAGGCACTGTCATGTGCGTGCCCACTTAAAATCCCCACAATTTCAAATGCTGAATCCATCAAACCGGTTTGAATCGCTTGGCCTAATTTACCAAAGCCACCAGCCAAAATAACGCGCGTCATGCCTTTGCCTCCAATCGTGTCGTTAATTGTTGTGTTTCATCAGCTGTTAACGGTAGAATAGGCAGCCGAGTGATGTTGTGCAACAAGCCTTGTTCAGCCAACTTGGCCTTCACCGGTGCGGGGGATGGCCAATGAAATAAAGCAGTCATTTTAGGGGTTAATTGACGCTGAATTTGGCCAGCTTGACGCCAATCGCCTGCTAACATAGCCGTAAATAAGGCCGTCATCTCATCCCCATATAAGTGCGCTGCAACAGAAATTGTCCCGGCACCCCCCAGGCTAAATGCGGCTAAAGTTTGCGCATCTTCACCTGTGTAAACGGCAAAATCCTCGTGCTGAGTCAATTCAACTTCCGCTCCGATAAATTCAGCCGACGTGGTTTCCTTAATGGCATTAATATTGGGGTGTTGTGCTAACTGCACGACACTGTCAACCGTCAAACCAACGGCAGAACGTCCCGGAATATTATACAGCATGACCGGTTTTGTCGCGGCATCAGCAATGGCGCTAAAATGGGCAATCATGCCGGCTTGGCTTGGCTTGTTGTAATAAGGGGTCACAGCCAAAATGGCATCAATACCCGAAATGGCACTTAATTCACGCGCCATTTCAACAGATTCTGCCGTATTATTGGTTCCCGCATTCGCAATCAATAAGACACGATCACCAACATAACTGGCAATAAATTCTGTAACGGCCAACTTTTCATCATGGGTCAAAGTTGGGGACTCACCAGTTGTCCCAGCAATAACCAGACCTTGTGTGCCATGCGCCAACAAATGATCAATCACTTTCGTCAGTGCTGCATAATCAATTTGGCCGACTTGATCAAACGGTGTGACCACTGCCGTGATCAGCTGAATATTTTCGTACATAACTTTTCCTCTAAAAATTCCAAGCACTGGTTACTAGGTATTACGCTGAAACTGTCATCCGCCAAATTAAAAAGTCTTTTAAGGCTTCAAATCCGGGGACCAACGCTGCTTCATCAATCGACAATTCCGGACTATGTAAGGGATGGGTATCATTGACACCAAGCCACAACATCACGCCGGGGATGTGCTGCAACAAGTAGCCAAAATCTTCGCCGGTCATGCCTGGTTGCGCCACTTGGAAGTCAATATTATCTGCCTGTTGCATAAATGCCATCATTTGTTGTGCTAAGACTGGATCATTTTCAACCGGTAAATAACTGCCACTTTCTAGTTCAACCGCAATCTCTAAATCATTGGCTAAGGCAACGCCATCAATAATTTGACGAATACGACGAATCATGATGTCAAGGCCAGCTTGCGTCATACTCCGGACAGTACCTTCAAAATGCACAGTATCCGGAATCACATTATTAGCAATGCCACCATTAATCACCCCAATACTCACCACCCCACCTTGCATGGGATCAACCGAACGCGACACCACCGTTTGCAATTGCAAAATTAATTCTGCAGCAGCGACAATCGGGTCTTTGACCAAATGGGGATAAGCCGCATGACCACCTTGCCCATGAATCGTGACTTTAAGTTCAGCCGTGCCGGCAAACAAAGTGCCTGGGCGCGTACTCAATACCCCTGCCGGTAAATCAGGCTGATCATGGATCCCATAAAATTCATCTGGTCGCCATTCGCCTTCAAACAAGCCAAGATCATAAGCTATTTTCCCACCACTCATCGCTTCTTCAGCTGGTTGAAAGAAGACAATCAAATTATCTTTGGGCTGATGCTGACTGAAGTATTGCACAATGGCTAAAGCAATACTCATATGGACATCATGGCCACACGCATGCATGTTACCCGGATGCGTTGACGCAAATGGTAACCCCGTCGCCTCTGTCACTGGCAACGCATCAATATCTGTCCGATAACCAATCGTGCGCTGTGGGGCTGTTCCCTGTATACGCACCAAAATAGCCGTTGGCAACGCATCAACCGTTCGAATGGTCATCGTGTCATTTTGCCAAGATTTTAGTTGTTTTAACAAATAATCATGCGTTTTGTATTCTGCTAAGGCCAATTCTGGAATTGCATGTAAGTCTCGTCGATAGGTGCGTATGGCCGATGAAATGTCTGCTGTGTCCTGCATTATAGTCCTCTCAAAGCATCAATTAAAGCTGTTTTCTGTTGGGTTTGTGCATCAATTTTTTTGATCACTTTCGCCGGTACACCAGCCACTACGGTGTTGGCTGGCACATCTTTGGTCACAATGGCACCAGCCGCCACCACGGCACCATCACCAATCTGAACGCCTTCAATGACAACGGCGTTTGCCCCAACCAATACATTGTCACCAACACGGACGGGTTCTGCTGAAGCCGGTTCAATCACCCCGGCTAATACGGCACCAGCGCCAATGTGTGAATTTTTACCCACAATAGCACGACCACCTAAGATGGCCCCCATGTCAATCATCGTGCCAGCACCAATTTCCGCGCCAATGTTGATGACTGCGCCTAACATAATCACGGCATTATCCCCAATCGTAACCTGATCTCGAATAATTGCCCCCGGTTCAATGCGGGCATTCACAGCCTTTTTATCGAGCAATGGAACTGCTGAATGACGTGCATCATTTTCAATATAAACATTTTCTGCCGGTAAATTAGCAATCAGTGGCGCAATATCAGCCCAATCGCCAATCAGTTGCCCAAATGACACCCCGCCAAATTGTTGTACCGTTACCGGAATTTCACCGGCTAAGACCCCTTTATAAGTTACTTTCACGGGCGTGACTTTTTTAGCATTGGCGATGAAATCAATCAATTCTTGGGCTGCATTTTCTGTCGTTGTCATGTTTTTTATCCTCTTATGATTCTTCTGGTGTGCTTGCAAGGTCATAGTCACGATCTAACGCGACGATATCGGCATAAGTTTCCCGCGCCACAACCACTTGATGTGCGCCATTTTCCACGAAAACCACTGCTGGTCGTGGATTGCGGTTGTAGTTGGAAGCCATGGCATAGCCATAGGCGCCAGTTGCTTGAACAGATAGGATGTCGCCAGGTTTGGTTTGCGGTAACGCTTGTTCCCAAACTAACACATCCCCTGATTCGCAATATTTACCAGCGACACGCACAACTTCAGTCGTTGGCGCATTTGGATCATTGGCTAACACCGCATCGTAGTTCGCTTGGTAAAGGGCTGGTCGAATATTATCCCCCATGCCCCCGTCAACGGCGAGATACTGGCGTAAATCCGGAATATCCTTGCGTGAGCCAATTGTATAAAGTGTTTGCCCGGCTGGTCCAACAATCGAACGCCCTGGCTCAATCCAAATTTCCGGCATTGGCCATGCAAATGCTTCAGCTTTTGCTTTCAGTGTGGCAATGATTGCTGCTGCATAGTCGCTTTCAGGCAATGGCGTATCATCATCGGTATACCGAATCCCAAAACCACCACCCACGTTAATGACGGCTGGGGTCCAACCCCAACTATGGGCTGTTTCGGCCAGTAAAGCGGCGTTCTTTTCAAAGCCCGTGACGTCAAAAATCTGTGACCCAATGTGGGCATGTAAGCCACGTAAATTAAGGTTTGCATCCAGTCGTGCAATCTCATAGGCACGTTTTGCTTGACCAGTCAATAAATCAAAGCCAAATTTAGAATCTTGCTGACCAGTGCTAATGAATTCATGGGTATGCGCTGAAATACCTGGTGAAATACGCAGTAGAATGGCTTGTTGTACTTGTTGCGTAGCGGCAATTTCTGACAACCATTGCAACTCTAAGAAGTTGTCAACAATAATCGTCCCCACGCCAGCACGTACCGCCATCGTTAGCTCATCCCAACTCTTATTATTGCCATTAAAGCTCAGATGGGCTGGTGGAAAACCTGCTGCCAGGGCCGTGTATAATTCACCCCCCGATACAATATCTGCGTGAATACCTTCTTGCTGGGCAACTTGATAAATGGCCTTCGTTGAGAACGCCTTTGAGGCATAACTCACAACATATGGGACATCTTCGCGCTCAAAAATTGCTTTAAACGCACGCATCGTCTGACGGATTTTAGAGACGTCGTAAACATATAACGGTGTGCCATAAGTGTCGGCCAATGCAACGGCATCGACGCCATCAATGGTCAAATGTGCTTGTGCGTTTGTTGAATAATCCATATACCTTCTCCACCTTAACGATGCCCTAATTGTTAACATAAAAAGCCTTCTGTTCGAGACATGGTCACGGACAAAAGGCTTCTAAAGCTTGCATTTTTGACAGTTTCCATAGCTCACCGTTATTTCTAACGACAGTCTAATAGTTCTTAACCATTAGCCCAACAAACTAACTTTGTAGTGTTAGTTCATTTCGGCGATTTCCCCTTTGACTTACCCTCCCAATTGCTACAACAATTCAGATAAGCGACTCCTGTCAATCGCAACCTCTATGTGAAATTAAATTTTATGTTGTTATTATAATAGCTTATGCATTTAAAAATGTCAAATTTTTAATTTAATATGGCGTGTCAATGAAAGTTAATCCTAATTCTTTGCCATATTTTTGAATCGTCGCTTCTGATAAATTCATTTCAAAAGCTAAATCAATATAACTCGTCATACCGGCGTTAAATAAGGCGAGTACTTTGGCCTTACGCTCATCTTTCCCAATTGCTGCCTCTGTACCAAGCGCTTGTACGCCATGGCCAACGAGTGCTTGGCTCGCTTCACTTTTCGGCTTGTCATCACGTTGATCGCGTTCACGATAAGCTTGCGCAGCGGCTTTGATGTCTAATTGTTCGACTGTGACATCCGTCGTGATGTCGCTGGCTTTTTTAAATTGGTAATTCAAGATCATTCCTCACACTTGGGCACGTTGTATCATCGCTTGCCCATCAACAGGGGCAAAAACGCCATTCTCATAAACGGTTGTCAAGAGGTCTTCTCCTGGTTCGCTTTGTGATACCGTGACAATTTGGCCATCTCGGCGAATCACTTTAAGTAGTCCTGCTTTTGACGCTTTTGAAGCATCCGTTTTAGGCTTCTTTTGGATATTGATGTGCTCACCAGTGGCTGTCTCCGCATAGGCTGCTTTGATGGCAAAGCGTGCTGTGTCTCGAGTAAAGCCTTCTTGTAACAAACCACCACCAGAGCCAACTACCAAATTATCCGCTGACCAACCAGCAGCCATCAAGGCTTCATAAAGGGCAATAATCGTGTCTGCTTTCATACCATCGCCTTGAATAATGCCGACATTATGTTGCAAAACGCGATAACCTTTGGCATTTGTCGTCGTCCCAAAAATTTCAGCAAGCAGGTCGAGCACCTGCAAATCAATCGTTAACGGATCGCCAGAATCTGGTCTGAGAACAATTCGACCCTCACGTGCCATAATGCGTTCTTTAATTTCTGGTGACCCAATCACATTTTTCACAAAATTGAGCGCATCGTATGAATCGATGACAATAGATAAAATAGCATCATCCGGTGCCCGATCCAATTGCGCATGGACATAAGCGAATTCACCAGCGTCAGCACCGTATGACGTCGCCACCGAATGTTCCGTTGCCCAGACAGACAAAGCGCGTCCAGGCACGCCATAAACTGATTCCAAATACGCCGAAGCTGCCATGTTATCAGAGCCACGGAAGTGCAACAAATGGGCAGCACCACCCCGTTTAGCAGATTCTAACGACGTCGCACCACGCAATCCAAAATCATTAACCGCCAGCGCCACATTGGCTGGCGTGCCCGATTGTTCAAATAACGGGGTTAACCGTTGCCGAATGACCATTGAATTCGTGGCAATGGTTGTTGGGTACCACACGTGCATCAAAACGTCTTCTAACGCGTTCAAACTGGTGGCAAACCAATCAGCCGTCGACTCAATCGTAAAGAGCGCATTGCCCACTGGCACCGTCATGCCTTCAGGTAATGCTTTAATTTTAACGGGGAAATAACCAAGATCACGGACTTTTTCCCAAACTGAGCGATTAAAAAAAGCTGATGTGCCAAACGTGAGCTCACTCACACGAGCCGCTTCATCAATCATCTCATCCGTGATGGGTTGGCGGAAATAGGCGTCCAAAATCATTTGCAAGCCAAACCAGCTCACCTGTTCATATTGGCCGCCAACGCGCGCTTCGCCATAAGAATATAATTTTGTTAACTGGGCAGGATACTGTAAATGGTGGGTTAATTTATAGGCATCCGTTGCCAAAATGACATTTTCCGTCATGCTTTTATCTCCGGTAAGTCTGTCGCGATTAACTCACGGGTAACATCGCGATAATCGTCGCCGTGTAGGCGTAACAAGCGCCAATCATAGACTTTGTCATCATCAAATTCATCAATATAAGGTTCGAATTCGCCTTCCGTTTGCAAAATCAAATACCCTGCAAAGGCAGCGACAAATTCGTCATTAGAAGCCACCACGCGCGTGAGTTTGCCGTCATGGAAGAAACCAACTGCGAGTTGGTCGCCTTGCCATTGACCTTCAACAGCCCACTTTAACGTAATCCAATCTGACATTGTCAAACCAAGATTCAATAAATAATCAATCGACAAACGAATGTGAATCGGATGTGATTTGGTTTGGGCTTCAATGCCTTGGGCATCGAGTTGACTTGAAAAAATGCCAACTAACGCTTCCAATTCTGCAACCGTTGGCAAACTGGCATCATCTTGCCATTCTTTGACCAAATCAACGTTAACATCCAAGGCGTCCGCAATTTCTTGTGTGGTAATGTGTGTTAATTGTTGTAATTTTTCAATATTATTCATTTTTATACTGTAGCGTTGCGACACTAACGTTTGTACGTCGGCCGACAACTTTCCCCAATCTTTATAGTCACTCCTTAAATTATAGCACTGATCACGATGTGCCCATAAAAAAAGTCACGATTGACAGGCATTGTCATCGCGACCCATGATTTTTCAAAAAACCAGCATGAATTACAAAATGTGGAAATTTGTGTGAAAGAAAGTAGTTTTAGACAGTCTTACGACCGATCAACAAGCGTAATTCATGTTGGGTCAACGCACTATGCGCTGTATCTAAAATTTATCACATTTATTGTATTTTTGTCAAAAATTGTCTAAAAAACACCTCACCATACGCCAAGAAAACGGCCTCATAGCAAGCATGATTGCCCCTAATACAGCCAATATAAAG
The DNA here is from genome assembly GCF_007954625.1 of Leuconostoc lactis. NCBI lineage: Bacteria > Bacillati > Bacillota > Bacilli > Lactobacillales > Lactobacillaceae > Leuconostoc > Leuconostoc lactis. Next base: position 39,463 of record NZ_CP042420.1, read on the forward strand.
GCAGTTGACGGCCGATCAAATACGGTAGTATAATGGCTTGTTGTAGCGTGACAAGCGCATCTTCAGGTTATGTTATCGCAACATAACCTGTATTATTTTTAATAAATTGCTCAACGTTTATCAATAACCAGTCATCATGTGCTGAGCAACCACATTAAAAGGCTTTGGGAGTGAGAAAATATGAGAGGCATGTTATCTTTACTTTGGCTCATAACCTTGATTGTATTGGTGGTATTTTTTGTACTATTGATCATTTTTGTGATCGATAAAGTTAAGCAGCGTGACAGTAGCGTCAGTGGCCGCGCATTGATCACAACGCTTGTTATGAGTCTGATATTGTTAGTGACCACGTGCGGCGCAGATGTTGTGGCCAAGACAGCCCGCGGCATATCATCACATGTTGAAAAATCTGACAACTTAGCTGTGTCATCTGATGATGACAGTACCGCTAGTCATGGTTCTGAAATTGATGTCGATGTGGAACCTGATGATAATATTCATACGCTAACCGAGGTGTCACCTAATATTAGCAATAATGAACCCATTGCCTATCGCACAGACATCCCGTATGAGAAAATTGCCCACGCCCCAGCTGATTTCGCTGGCGAAAAGATGCAATTTGGCGGTAAAGTGGTCAAACTTGTGCCAACTGATGGTGATGATAAAGTCCAGCTTGCAGTCAATGACAACCCCAACAACTTATTGATTGTTGACGTGGATCAAGATTTACTGAGCGGTTCAAACCTATCAGAAGGTCAACAAGTGACTTTTTCTGGTGTGATTGAAGGGATCGAAACTTATCAAACAGATCAAGGTGATAAAGTAACCGCCCCATCGATGGACGCTAAAATCATTAATTACCAAGCAAGTAACTAAACACACTCATGCCCGTTTGGGCGTACATAGCTAAAACTTACCAGACTCACGTCCTAGCACCACTGCAATAAAAAAAGCCACCTGGCGGTGGCTTTACTTGTTGTCATTTTCTTTTGCAATTTGCTTAGCGCGGTGGTTAATCACCATTGAACGAATAATACTGATAATTGTTGGCAAGATTGTCACAAAGGCAATACCAATAATGATGATTGAGAAGTTGTCTTTCACAAATGGAATATTCCCAAATAGGTACCCTGCACCTGTGGCAATGAAGCTCCATGAAAAGGCCGCAATCAATGTATTTCTGAAGAAATGACTGAATGGGAATTGACTAATACCGGCTACCAAAGGCACAAACGTCCGGACAATTGGCATATAACGACCAATGATAATGGCCATCGCCCCATGCTTTTCAAAGAAGCCTTCGGCTTCACGAATATGTTCTTCTTTAATAAAACGACGCATGAATGGGTGCTGAAGTAGCTTAGATCCACCCGTCCGACTAATCCAAAAGTTCAAGGTGTCGCCAGCCACCGCGGCAACGAAGAACAACACCATAAACACCCAGTGATTAAGGCCAGCTGCAATTCCGGCTGGCGTTGCGGCAACGGCCCCAGCAGCGAAAAGCAAGGAATCACCTGGTAAAAACGGCATAATGATAGCGCCTGTTTCAACAAAAATAATAGTAAACAAAATTAAATAAGTCCATGGTCCAAATTGTGTCACCAAACTGGCAATATGGCTATCAATATGGAGGATGAAATCAATCAGAAACATGTATTTTTTGTGTACTGCCCAGCAATAAAGTTGCGCGTACACTTCTCCTATACGTTATTTTTTTGAATAAAATAAGTGTACCATAAAAATATTTTTTCGTGCTAAACTCCGATACCAACTTGTGATTACATTTTCAATTTTGCCAAACATACGGTAAGATATATAGATAGACACGGTCAGTCATTGTGTTAAAAATGATACAGTTGACTGACGCCTATGTCGAGTTAATTTGGATAAAATCCCAAGGAGAAAACACCATGAACGAAGCAAAGCTCATTCAAGATCTTGAAGAAATCAATCGCAATGTCGACAACAGCAAAAAGTTGCCAGGTGCAAAGAACGTCTACCTCGCTGCTGGTTGGTTCTCTGACAAGCAAGAAGAGCTCCTAAAAGACGCTTTTATTAAGTTAAGTGCGAACCCTTCTATCGCTCACATTCACGTACCGCTTTTGCACCAATATGGCGGTGTCGCTTTAGGTGAATCAAACAATGAACCAGGTTTTGAATGGGGTGCTATGACTTATAAGGCTGATATTAAGGCCATTGATAACTCAGATATTACGGTTGCCGTGTTTGAAGCCGCAAATCCAGACAGTGGGACAGCAATGGAATTAGGTTATTCTGTTGCTTCTAACACACCTGTTGTGTCTGTTTTTGATGGTAACCTTGACGAACACCCAATTAACTTGATGCTTTCTTTCGGTACTGATGCGCATGTCACATCAACTGCCGAACTAGCTGATTATGATTTCTTTGACATCACACCAAACCGCTATATGGGTAAGTTGATCTAAATTTAAGATGTCAAGTATAAACACTTGACACGACTTTTGAAAAACCTATTGACAAAAGCGTTAAATTTCGATAAACTTGACTAGTTGATAAATTGAAACGAAAGGAGGTGCCATTATGGCTACCCCATCAAACAAGAACTCTAAGTCTCACAAGCGTAACCGCCGCGGACACATCGGTTTGAATGTTCCTAACATTTTGTTGGATCAAGCAACTGGTGAATACCGTGTTGCCCACCGTGTTTCACCTTCTGGTGTTTACAACGGCAAGCAAGTTGCTGAAAAGAAGTAATATTGCAAATTAACCCATACCGCAAGGTATGGGTTTTTGTTTTCCCTGCTATTGCCCAACTTAACACAAACAACAAACACATTGCGATTATGTGGTAAAATAGTGTCATGACAATTACAATTAGAGAAGCAGCGGTTGACTCTGTCGAAGCCGCCAAACTGATGCGCCGTAAAGGCGCAAACCGTATTGAATTAAGTGCCGATCTTGAAGTTGGTGGGGTAACCCCAGATACACGGACAATCATTGATACCCTAATGGCAATCGATGATGTGCCAGTCATCATTATGGTTCGACCACGACCAGGTGATTTTGCCTACAATGACCTAGAATTACAACAAATGCAGGACAGTCTCCAACAAATTGCTGATGTTGGTGGCCAATATGTCACCTTTGGGGTTGTCCGCGACCAACAATTAGATCAAACAGCCATGACCCAACTCATTCAAGTGGCCACTGACTTAGATTTAGAAGTTGTTATGCATATGGCTTTTGATGCCATCGCCGTTGACGCGCAACCGGCCGCAATGTTTTGGTTGGCTGACCAGGGTGTCAAGCGTATTTTAATGCACGGTGGTCCACTTGCAACGCCGATCTTTGACTGCGTGCCACACCTGCAAACACTCGTTAACACGGCCCCTGCCGGCCTTACCATTTTACCAGGCGGTGGCATCACCCCTGACAATGCCCAACGCTTAGCGGATTCATTAGGTGTCACAGAAGTTCATGGATCTCAAATTGTTTAAACTTACAAGCTTGACTGGTCACTTTAACATTTGTGTGAAGTGACTTTTTTATATCACACCTTTCAGTCGCGCATACGTGGCCAATATTAAGAAAAACGAGGACGTTACAATGCCATTAGACGGGCTATTTACCCATGCTTTAGTGCATGAATTTAACACATTACTGACCGGTGGCCGGATCACAAAGGTCCACCAACCCTACCCGAATGAAATTGTGCTCGTTGTGCGCAATAATGGGACTAACTATCCCCTCCTCTTAAGTGCCCATCCAACCTATTCTCGAGCGCAAATCACACGGATTCCTTACGAAAATCCACAAACAGCCCCAAACTTTGTGATGTTTTTGCGTCGTTACCTCGAAGGGGCAAAACTCCAAAAAATCGAACAAATTGCCAATGATCGGATTATTAACTTTTATGTCAATGCCCGTAACGAACTCGGTGACATCGAAGAAATTCGCTTAACTTTGGAAATGATGGGTCGCCACTCCAACCTATTCTTAGTGCGGGAACACGATCAACGTATTTTAGAATTGATTAAACATGTGCCAGCTGATCAAAATCGGGTGCGCTCACTCATGCCTGGTGCCACTTATATCATGCCGCCAGCACAAGATCGCTTAAACCCATTTACGGCTTTTTTTGCGAACTTGGCCCCCATGATTTTAGATCGTCCAGCCGACGAGTGGCCACAAATCATTCAGGCCACTTACCAAGGTTTTAGTCGTGATGCTGCCACGGCATTGGCCAATGCAATTGCCCAACCTGGTGATCCCTTGCAACATGCCAACGATTGGTTAGGAAATTTCGATGCGCCAACCCCAACACTATTTACCAGTGATAAAGGCGCGCTTAGTTATGCCGCCTTCCCTTGGCAGCAACCAGCCGCAGACATCACGACTTTTGAGACGTTAGGTGAACTGCTTGATGCTTATTATATTGGTAAAGCCGAGCGTGAACGCGTTAATCAACAAGCCGGCTCACTCGTACGTGTTGTTAAAAACGAACTCAAGAAAAATCAAGCCAAGCGCAAAAAATTACTGGCAACACTTGAAGATGCAGAAAACGCCGATGAGTTGAAGGTAATGGGTGATTTGTTAATTACCTACCCACATCTGGTTGAAAAAGGTATGACTTCAGTCGCAATCGAGAATTATTACGACAATAACAAGCTGTTAACCATTCCACTAGATCCTAAATTAAATGGGTTAAAGAATGCCGAAAAATACTTTAATAAGTATCGCAAGTTACGCACGGCGGTCGCCTATGTCAATGAGCAAATGGCCTTAACGGATGCCGAAATTGATTATTTCAATAACATTGTGGCACAATTAGATGTTGCCTCACCCAAAGATGTTGAAGATATCCGCTTAGAATTAACGACTGGTGGTTATATTCGTGCCAACAAAAAGAACAAGCAAAAGCCAAAGGTCTCACAACCTGATCGCTTTATCAGTTCTGATGGGACGTTAATTGAAGTCGGCAAGAACAATTTGCAAAACGAGCGTTTGTCATTAAAACAAGCCGATCGGCGTGATATCTGGCTACACGTCCAAAAAATACCTGGCTCACACGTTGTGATTCGTGACGCAAATCCATCTGACGAAACGTTACTTGAAGCAGCCAAGCTAGCGGCCTACTTCAGTAAGGCCAGAGAATCTGCCAATGTGCCAGTTGATTATTTACCGGCAGGTAAATTACGAAAGCCAAATGGTGCAAAGCCGGGATTTGTTATTTTTGAAGGCCAGCAAACTCTCCATGTCACGCCTGACGCTAACCTAGTTCGTCAGCTCAAAGCTAATCACTAAAAAAACACCGTCAACACGGTGTTTTTTTATTTAGGTTCAGGTAAAAATAAATGTCCCAACGTGGCAGCCATCACCGCTTTAATCGTATGTAACCGATTTTCTGCTTGGTCAAATTGACGCGCATACGGCGCATGGAAAATCGCATCGGTAATTTCCATCTCTGTCAGGCCAAACTCAGCATAAATTTTCTGTGCCATGGTCGTTTCCAAGTCATGAAAGGCTGGTAAGTCATGCAACACAATGACTTGATCATTACCCGTTAAATCAACTAGTGCCTGATTAATTTGGTAAGGTGCCAGCAGTTTGATACGTGTTGCAAAGCTTGCTTCTTCCCCCATCGAGGCCCAAACATCCGTGTATAACACGTCAACCCCCGCCACCCCAGTAGCAATATCATCAGTAATCAGGAGTTGTGCCCCCGAAACCTGAGCTTTTTCGGCTGCTAACGCTTGAACTTCTGCTGCCGGTTGAAGCGCTTCAGGCGCGACAATATGCACATTCACTCCTAAAATAGCGCCCGTGACCAAGAGTGAATGTGCCACATTGTTCCGGCCATCCCCAAGATAGGCCAGTGTGATGCCTGACAAAGTCCCAAAATTTTCTTGAATGGTTAGAAAATCCGCCAGCATTTGCGTGGGATGCCAGTCGTCAGTTAGTCCGTTCCATACAGGTACGCCAGCATATTTCGCTAGATCCTCGACCACCTGTTGTGAGGCACCACGATATTCAATCCCATCGTACATGCGACCCAAGACTTTTGCTGTATCTGCCAAGGATTCCTTCTTGCCAAATTGGATATCCTGCGCCCCTAAAAACTCGGCGTGCGCGCCCAAATCATTAGCCGCCACGGTAAAACTTGAACGGGTTCGGGTTGACGTTTTTTCAAAAAGCAGTGCAATGTTTTTGCCCTGTAAGTAAGGGTGGGGAATATGTTGTTGCTTTAAATATTTGAAATGCGCGGCTAATTGAATCAATGTTTCTAATTCTGGCTTTGAAAAGTCCGCCTCTTTTAAAAATGATTGCCCTTGAAAATGTGATGTCATCCCCGTGCCTCCAGTTGCTTTTGATGCCGTGCAATTTCTTTTTTAACATTGGCCACTGCCGTGCCACCAAGCGAGGTCCGGCGATTGACCGCTGTCTCGGATTGCAAGACTTGATAAATATCATCTTCAATCTCTGGTGCGGCTGCTTGTAACGTCGCCAGTGGCATCGCTTGCAATGGTGTTGTTGTTTGAATCCCTAACAACACCAATTGACCGACAATCGCATGTGCTTCACGGAATGGGACACCTTTGGTTGCCAAATAATCAGCCAACTCCGTCGCATTAGAAAAATCATCTTGGGTGCTGGCCAACATGCGTTCTTCATGCACCGTTAAGCCACTGAGCATGCCAGTAAATATTTTAGTGGCGGCAATTACCGTATCCATGACATCAAAAACTTGTGCCTTATCTTCTTGCATGTCTTTGTTATACGCCAACGGTAAAGCCTTCATGGTCGTCAATAAGCCCATCAATGCGCCATAAGTGCGCCCTGTCTTACCACGTACCAATTCGGCAAAATCGGCGTTCTTTTTTTGTGGCATAATTGATGATCCGGTTGAGAAATCATCTGAAAGTTCAATATAGTTAAATTCATAGGTTGACCATAGAATCAATTCTTCTGCCATCCGTGACAAATGCATCATTAACAGTGAGGCATTTGCCAAAAATTCAACGGCAAAGTCACGATCCGAAACAGCATCTAACGAATTATGATAAATGTCCGCAAAGCCAAGTTCAGATGCGACAAATTCACGATCAATTGGAAAGGTTGTCCCCGCCAAGGCTGCTGCCCCAAGTGGCAAAATATCCGTATGTTTTTGATTAAATTCAAAACGCTCATAGTCTCGTTGAAACATTTCGACATAGGCTAATAAATAGTGCCCATAGGTAATTGGTTGTGCATGTTGTAAATGCGTATAACCTGACATAATGGTGCCCGCATGTGTGCTGGCTAACGTCAATAATGTTTGTTGGAGTTCAGTAATCGCCGCCATGACTTGGGGCAAACGGTGTTTCACCCATAAATGAAAATCAGTGGCCACTTGATCGTTTCGTGAGCGGGCAGTGTGTAGTTTCCCTGCTACTGGGCCAATTTTGGCTGTCAGTAACGCTTCAATATTCATATGAATATCTTCATGTTGCACATCAAAGACCAGCTCACCCGCAGCGAGTTCTTGCTGTAATGCCTTGAGACCGGTCACGATTTGGGCCGCATCTGTATTAGAAATAATCCCTTGGCGACCTAGCATCGTTGCATGCGCAATTGAGCCTTCAATATCTTCAGCGGCCATTTCTTGGTCAAATGTAATTGATGCCCCGAAGGCATCGACCCAGGCCGCAGCATTTTCGGTAAAACGACCACCCCATAATTTCGTTGTCATGTGACATTGTTGATGCGTGGCGGACACCACCCATCCTTCCTTTCCTTAAGCTATGTACAGTGGCCAAGCCACTATTTTTATACTTCGACTTGTTTAACTGGCTTTTGGCTGTGCACGTGGTTGACTTGTTCGTAAACCGTGTTACTCAAGGTCCACAACTTGATAAAGCCAACCGCTGCTTCTTGGTCAAAGGATGACGCACTGGTATAAGTCGCCAAATCTTCATCATAAAGTGAGTTATGTGCCGATTGACGCGCCACCGCAATGGCATTCCCCTTAAACAACTTCATTTTCACGACCCCATTAACATTCTTTTGGGTGTCATCAATAAAGGCCATTAAACTGTCAAATAATGGCGAGACCCACTTGGCTTCATATACCAAATTGGCCAATTGTTGTTCAATGATAGGCTTGAAATGTGCCACGTCACGTTCCAAGGTTAAATCTTCCAAATCTTTGTGCGCCGTCATCAACACGGCGGCGGCTGGTGCTTCATAAATTTCACGTGACTTAATGCCAACTAAACGGTTTTCAATATGATCAATTCGGCCAATCCCATGCGCACCCGCCAATTCGTTGAGCTGGTTAATTAAATCAGCTAATGGCAAGGTCACGCCATCAAGGGCGACTGGTACGCCTTGTTCAAAAGTCACATCTACAAACGCTGGCGTATCAGGTGTGTTTTCAATGGCATTGGTCAATGCATACGCTTCTTCAGGTGCTTGATGCCAGGGGTTTTCTAAAATACCGGCTTCAATGGCTCGTCCCCAAAGATTTTCATCAATTGAGTAAGGCGAATCCAACACAATCGGCACTGGCACACCATGCGCATTGGCATAAGCAATTTCTTCTTCTCGTGACCACTGGAAGTCACGGATCGGTGCTTCAATTTTCATGTCCGGATCGAGTGCATGAATCGCGGCTTCAAAACGTACCTGATCGTTCCCATGTCCCGTTGAGCCATGCGCAATGGCTACTGCATTGTTTTCATGGGCAATATCGACTAACTTTTTAATGATCAAGGGTCGAGACAAGGCTGAAACCAAAGGATATTCACCTTCATACAACATGTTGGCTTTAATCACTGGGGCAACATAGTCCGTTGCAAATTCCGCTTGGGCATCAATCACAATCGATTGGCTGGCCCCAACCTTGAGGGCTTTAGCTTGAATCATGTCCATGTCTTTCCCATGTTGTCCAACATTTAAGACAACGGCGATGACGTCATACCCTTTTTCTTTCAACCAAGGAATGGCCACCGAAGTATCCAATCCGCCTGAATAGGCTAATACCAATGTTTCTGTCATGTGCTCGACCTCCGTGTTTATCTATGCATTAATACTACCCCTAGACGTTTATTTATTCAACACAAATTCGTTTATATACATTAAAACTGTGTATATTACGTGCATTTATGTATTTTATTGCACAAAAAAACAGGTTATGCAACCTGTTTGACACTTTTATTCTGCCATTTGGGCGGTAATTTCGTCATGAATACGCGTGATTTCAGTTGGACTCATGATTTCAACAGCACCAAGGGCGCCCATATTCCGTGTTGTGCCATGCAATTGGTCTTGCTTGACGTTCGCAAAGGCACCGCGATAATCCATCGCTAATTTTTGCATCGCATGTGTTGACATGTCTGTTTGTACGTTATTTGATACTGTATTTAACAACGTATCGTTAAACAATGTCCCAACATTCGTCGCCTTCTTCAAGACTGCCCGAATAATCAACTGTTGCCGCATTTGACGGCCATAGTCCCCATTAGGATCTTCGTGTCGCATCCGTGAGAAGGCCAAAGCTTCATTCCCATCCATGTGATACGTCTGACCGGCTGTGAAGCTGTATTGCTTAGCTGCGTTAGCTTGGGTATCATCGCCTTCAGTTGTAAAGGTGATTGGTGACGTGACATCCACGCCACCAACGGCATCAACCATCTTGACCAAGCCGCCCATGTTAATCAAAATATAGCCACCATTAATTTTAATATCGAGCAAATTTTGAACAGCTTCAATGGCTGAATCTGCACTACCATAGGCATAGGCAGCGTTAATTTTCATTTGCTGACCATTGACTGTCACCAACGTATCACGCGCAATTGACGTCATCGTTGTCGTGTTAGTTTTTGGGTTCACCGTCATCACAATCATCGTGTCAGTGCGTCCCTTGTAGTCGCGACCCAAATCACCCGTATCGGTTCCAAGCAACAGATAAGACATTGGCTTTTTATCGTCGATTAATTGATCCGCTTTTTTAGTCATTTTTGACGGTGCTTGAATTTTAGTGACCGTTCGGTTCATTTTGTAATAGGCCAAAGCCCCAACCGCAACACCGGATACCAGCAATAATAATACAACTGTGATCAAGATACGTCGTACCCAATGTACTTTTTTCGGTTGTTTCCCACCATTTTGGTGTTTTTGATTCATTTCACTACGCGTTGGCATTATTTTTCTCCTCGCCTTATCAATCCAATAATATACATAATCAATCACATCACAACAAGATTAGCCACCGGCAAGATGTGCCAAAAAGAGTTGTGCCACATTGAAATAAATCAACACGGACGTTAAATCAGACAGTGTGGTAATAAAAGGGCCACTGGCTACTGCTGGGTCAAACCCCAATTTGTCAATCAACAAAGGAATAAGATAGCCGGCCAAATTCGCCACCATGATGGCCATGGTCATCGCCACCCCCACGGCAAAGCCAAGAATCATATTGTGCTTCCAAAAAGTGACAATCGCAAACACTGACATCCCTGTTGCTAACCCAACAATCAAGCCTGCAATCACTTCACTGAGAAAATCACGCAAGCCACTATTTTCACTGCCGACGGCAATCCGGCGCACAGCCAAGGCCAAGGACTGGGTGCCGGCATTACCAGCTGTCCCTGTAATCAGGGAAATAAACGCGGCCAAAATGGCCACTTGTCGTACCAAACCGTCAAATGAGCCAATTACCGTCGCCGTTAGCATCCCCAGCAGTAACAAAGCAATCAACCACGGAATGCGCTTCACCGCCGAATGCCAAGGTGAATCATTAATTTGACTCACGTTCACGGCAGCCAAACCAGAATAATCTTCGACCGCCTCTTCATCAATAACATCCACGATATCATCGACAGTAATCACACCCAACAAATGATTCTTATCATCCGTAACGGGAATTGACAAGAAATTATAATCGGCCACAATCTGCGCAACTTCTTGCTGGTCATCGCCTGCCCGCACGCTAATAATGCGATCATTAGTGATTTCTGAAACTGGCATATCATCTGGATGCGTCAACAAATCACGCAGCGAAATAACGCCAACCAGTAACCCTTGTTGGTCTAATACGTAGACGTAACTAATGGACTCGGCTTCAAGCGCTTGTTTTTTAACCAATCGCATGACTTCGCCGACTTTCAAGTCTTCTTTGACCGCCAAATATTCCGTCGACATCAGCGAGCCAGCCGTTTGGTCATCATAGTTGATCAGCTTACGAACCGAATCGGCATCGGCTTTTGGCATAAGACTAAGATACGTCGCGATTTGTCCTGACGACATTTCTTGCAATAAATCAACCGCGTTATCGGTATACATTTCTTGCAAAATTTGTGCGCCTCGTTGTGGCGGCATTTCTGCCAACAAGCCAGCAATGTCCACTTCATCAACATCTAAATTATCAAATACTGCGGCCAAAACATCCGTTGGTAATAAACGCCACGCCACTGCACGAAACTGTTCCGGCAATTCGGCATAAACCTGCGCCATTTCAAAATCGTGCAACGCTTCGAAGCTCTCAATGAACTCACTGTCTTGCCCTGACTGTAACAAGTCAGATAGGAGTTGAATTGTTTCATCTAATTGTTCAGTTTGTTCTGCCATGTTATCACCCACCTATCTTGACTTGTCACCAGCAATTATCAAACAAAAACGCGATCAGATTATGCCAAATCGCGTAGCCCTTTTAAATCTTCTGGTAATTTCGTATTAAACTCACGGTAATCCTCAATAAAAGGATCATAAAACTTCATATGGTAAGCATGCAGGGCTTGTCGTTCCAAGCCATGCCAAAGTGGCCCACCATAGAGGTCATCGCCAACCAAAGGATGGCCAATATTTTGGAAATGAACGCGAATTTGATGTGTCCGCCCAGTATGCAATTGCACGCGCACACGTGTCATCGGATTATCGCCATCTTCATCATAGCGGCGTTCAACCCAGTACTCTGTCCGCGATGGCTTCCCATCGTCACGGACTTCACGCTTAATAAAATCACCCTCAACACGACCAATTGGCGCATTGATATCGCCATGATCTTCTGGCAAAATACCGCTTGTGTAAGCGATATAGAACTTTTCCACCGTATGCTCTTGCAATTGTTGGTCCAAAACGGCATGGGCAAAACGGTGCTTAGCCAATAGCACAATGCCTGACGTGTCACGATCAAGTCGTGTCACGACGTGTGGTACCAAGTCTTCGGCGTTCGTCTCTTCCAGATGCCCTTTGACTTGGTTGACCAACGTGTGCAATCGGTCAGCATGGCCAGGCACCGTCGTCACCCCATAAGGCTTATCGACAACGAGCCAATGTTCGTTTTCAAAAATGATGTCTAGTGGCTTGTAGTCTGGTACCACCAAATCATTACTTTTTTCCGTCGGCATCACAATGGTCACTTCATCGCCATCATCTAAATAATCCGACGTATACACAGGTTGGCCGTTCTTTAAAATCGCCCCACCATTGTGTTTCATTTGGCTAAACATCCGGTGTGACACACCATGTGCTTGTAAAAATGTGCGCACTTTGCGCTGTTCAGTCCCTGAATAGGTCCATGTAAATTGCATTATTATGCCACGTTTGACACACAAAGTGTGTCAAACATTTCCTCTCATTTAATTAACTTATGTCACTAATAAACGCACGTTTCACGCGTTGCCAAAAATCCACGTGCCGATAAGCAGCAAAATGAATTTTTTTATCGGCCACACGGAAACGTAATTCGGCAATATTTTGGCCCTTGATGTCAGATTGGTCATACATCACCAAAAAATGATCACTTTTTGGTCGCATCACAATTTCTTGCCCATCTGGCACAATCAGTGGTGAGCCCAATGTTCGGAATACGCGGTTGTTAATCGAGGCAATTTCCGACATTTGAATGGCCGGAATACTGGGATGTAGTACTGCCCCACCATTGGCCTTGTTATAAGCCGTTGAACCTGATGGGGTCGCGACCGCAATCCCATCCCCACGAAACCGTTCAAACAATTGATCACCAAGATAAATATCGGCCACCAGCGTCCCCATCGGTTGCTTAATGGCCGCTTCATTTAACGCCAAAAAGTGGTACTGTTCACCACTGTCATAAACGGCCGTCATATCCAGTAAGGGATAGCTGACCCGTTCACTATTGTCATGTTGGAGACTCGCGACCAGCTGCGGCAGTTCTGTTCGCAACCAATCCGTATAAAATCCCAAATGACCGGTATGCAAGCCGACAAAACGTACCGTATCAATTTGATCGACGTAATGTTGGAACGCCCCCAAGAACGTCCCATCACCACCCACCGACACAACGACGTCTGGTCGCTCATGATCAATGGTTAAGCCCGCTCTTTCCAGCGCAACGATTAATGCTTGGGTAATCGTTTGTGAACTGGCGTCATGATTGTTAAAAATTGCTATTTTCATTCTGCTGCCCGAATTTCACTGACACGCTGATCCCATTCGAAATTTTCGTCCGCTAACAAAGTCAGTTGTTCTGCCAAATCAGCTGGGAGTTCGTTGCCATGCTTATAACGCAAATCATGTTCAATCGTTGCCCAGACATTCATGGCAATCGTGCGAACTTGAATTTCCGCTAGTATTTTTTTTTCGCCATGATACATCTGAACTGGATATTCAATCACAATATGATACGAACGATAGCCAGACGGCTTCGCATTCATCACATAATCACGTTCTTCTAAAATTTGAAAATCAGAACGCTCCCGCAGTAATTCAACAACGCGGTACACATCTTCCACATATTTTGTCATCACGCGAACGCCGGCAATATCTTGTAAATCAAGCGCTAAACGCGATTCATCCAAGTGGCGTCGTACAATTTTTTCTTCAATAGATGCCCGTGATTTCACCCGGCCAGTCACGAATTCGATGGGTGAATTTTTGCCATCTTGTTCGTACTGTTCGCGTAACCCACGCAGCTTTACTTTTAATTCTGTCACTGTCTGCTCATATGGCACAAAGAATTGGTCCCAATTCATAATGACACCTCTTTCTCAACATAATTATCATTCAGGCAGACGTCGTTGTCACTTATTCAAATACAGCGACTCATTTTATTATCATTTAAGGTTATGATCCTGAAATAAGTGTGGCTGAAATTGTTGATTGCCCTCACATTTTATTTTAACACAGATCTTGTTTGGTTTTGAGCGTATCAGTCGACAAGGATGTGTTTTGCGGGTAAAATAACTTTCTGGACAATAGCTCATTTTAAGTCTCACTATCTTGATACGGAGGCATCACATGCTTGATATTTATCATTTTTCCAACCCATTTTCACCAATCTGTTTAAAAACTGAAGAACGCTTACTTTATATTACCCCTGGTCTCGCCACACGCACCCGCCTGCGGTTCATTCCGTTGATCAACCCCGATACAGTCACTGAATATGCGACGCACCGCGCCGTTTTAACGGACCAGCCAACATCGCTAGCCGATACCATTTTCCACGTGGTGTGTGACTATAAAGCAGCCCAAATTGAAGGGAACAAAAAGGCTCGCAACTTTTTGGTGCAAATCCAACAACGTGTGACAAACCAAAATCTGCCTTATTCAGAAGCCTTATCAGTTGCAACAGCACAACAAGTTGGCCTCAATACAGATGATTTTTTGCACAATCGGATCACGGATGACACGCTAGAAGCCGTGATTGCGGATCAAAAATTAGCGCAGACGATGTTGCAACGCCAAGAAGCCGCGATTGCTATTGACGATATGCTCACCCACGAAATGCAACTGGTGACAGACTTCTCAGTGGCGAACTTAGTGCAAACCTTTGGCCCGCACTTGGGCAATCACATGACTCCTTTGGCGCTCCAACAACAACTTGAAGCGCTGGCCTAATGCCATTATTCTCGGAAAGGTCGTTAAGATGCGAAAAATATTTGAAGTTATTGGCGCTATTGTGACCGTGATATTAGGTCTCATCGTCGCTATCCCTGTCTTACTTGCCGTGATTGGTGTGGCTGTCCCAGCCATTCTGATTTTTGTGGCAGCTATTTTCTTAATTGTTTTGTTGGTTTTGGCCATCTGTGGCGTCGTTGCGCTGATGACTTTTTGGCGTATGCGCTACCAGCTAAAACATGGCGGTGGCGTTGATTTTGTCTTTAACGGCAAGCGTTATCATGTTGAAACCGTCTCAAAGCGTAATCCGAATAACCGTCGTGATGTCACTGACGATGTTTGAACAACTCCAACATTTTCAGCAACAATTCGCTGATCACCCTGTCGCACAACGCAAAATTAACGCGGCACTCACCACCTATCTCGGCCTAGCTCAACAGCAATTACCCGATGACCCGTTACCAACACTCAGTTTTAGTGTCCATCAACTCGTCAACCAGCCAGCATTAATGGCATTGGAAACCCTACTAGCTGACTTTCGTCAGGCGTTAATTACGACTTATGGGATTTGGCATCTCCCCAACAACCGCTGGTTAGATGGCCTACACGACTTCGTTGCCGGACGACCAGTACTTGAGATAATGGCTGGTAATGGTGTGATTTCGCATGGATTACGGGCCCGTGGTGATGACGTGATCGCGACCGACAACTTTGTCTGGTCAGGACAAGATAATCAACGCCCTGATCCTTGGACACCTGTGATACCCTGCGCTGCTGACCAAGCCTTACGTATTTATCCCCATGCGGTGGTAATTATGAGCTGGGCACCAGACACGGATAACAGTGATTTGGCCGTCTTACAGGCGTTACGTCAAGCACATTTTGATGGTGACTTTATTGTCATTGGGGAAAAAATGCAGGCGACCAATTCTCCTGCATTTTGGGCAACTGCCCAGTTAACGGTACCACCACTACTCAATCAACATCATCACAGTTTTGACAACATTCATGATCAAGTCTATCTCGTTAAATAAATCCAGTCAGTCGACTGGATTTATTTTTTTATAAAAATGTCAACTTCATCATTTTTTAATCCAATCATGATATGATAATCATAAATTTTTAATTTGACAGGAGAAAAATAGATGGGCAATACACGAGTTGGTGTGACTTCAGGCTTACTAGCCTACGTATTTTGGGGCGTTCTGGGTATCTTTTGGGAATTACTCCATGCCGTTCCGGCACTCGATACCTTAGCTTACCGAATTGTTTGGTCTTTGGTGACCATTTTCGTGGTGCTGCTTTTTCAAAATAGTTGGCGGACTGTCTGGCAAACCATCGTCACCCTCACGCAAAACCGGAAAATTCTTTGGATCATGCTGAGTGGTCTCCTGATTACCGTCAACTGGTATATTTACATTTATATGGTGACACATAATCAAGCGACCGAGGCGAGTCTTGGGTACTACATGATGCCCTTGATGAATGTGGCCATTGCGGTATTGTTCTTGCACGAGCGGTTATCGCCAGCTAAAATGGTGGCTTTACTTCTTGTTGTCATTGGGGTCGTGCTGCTGACTAAACAAACTGGCGCGCTCCCTTTGTCAACATTACTGATGGCAGCCTCTTTTTGTCTCTACAGCTTGATTAAAAAACAAGTGCCACTGCCAGCAACGATTTCACTCGCACTAGAAACCCTATGCGTGGCGCCATTTGCCGCCATTTATTTACTTTTGTCACCCCATATTCTCACACAAAACGGGCCAACAGTAACCGGTTTGATTATTGCCAGTGGTGCCGTGACTGTTGTGCCACTAGCCCTCTTTGCTGTTGCGACCAAAAACACACAATTTATGACGCTTGGCTTTATCCAATATCTCAATCCAACCATACAGCTCCTAGTCGCTGTTTTCGTGTTACACGAACCTTTAAGCTGGCATAAAATCGTGGTGTTTGTCTTTATTTGGGCCGGTATTGCTGTCTTTGTCCTAGAAAGCATCTATCAATACCAGCATCTCCGTCAAAACCATAATACTGCGCTACGTCAATCAAGATAACCGATTATAACACTTTAACGTTGATGGTATTGTTGACTATATAAATACAACCCCTTGGCACCGAGTAAAGTTAAGGGGTTTTTGTTTGCCTATTTTTTAGGCTTATTAGCGCAATTGATTAGCATTGCATTAAATATACATTAAATTCATAGTTATGGTATATTATTTTACAGTAATATGGGAATTAAATAAGAAATTCATTATTTTGTTTTGTCAATCAGCATGACGGGAGCGCATCAAGTATGAAAGAAATCATAGCAAAAAATTGGCGGAGCATCCTAATCACTAGTCTGTCGTCTGCTTTATATGCCCTGGCAAGTGTGGTCAGTGCGACATATTATGGTTATATTGTCGAACGTTCTCATCATAAAGATGCCACGTTGTTTTTTATGATGATTGTTGCTGGGATTACGGTGGTCTTACTCCGCTATGTGTTTGATGTCATCAATCAAACACTGATGGTTAAATTTGTGGGCAAAATCATGTACGGTATTCGGGAAAAAACCATGGCTCGCATCACGGCTAACCAAGTGTCTGAATTTGGTCAGAATAAAGTCAGTTCTTATACGTCTAATTTACTCAACGATGTTGAATTGATTGAAATCAACTTAATTGAACCCTTTTTCGATTTAATTTCTCAGATCATTGTCGTTATCATTTCTTCGGCAGTCATTTTATATTATCAACCAACGGTATTCTTGATTATCATTTTAGGTTCAGCGCTTGTGTTCTTGATTCCGACGCTCATGAGTAAAAAATTGCAAGAAAAGCAATTAGCCCTTTCCGAGAAATCAGAAAATTTGACAGAATCCGTGACGGACATTTTGAATGGTTTTGCAACCGTCAAAGCGACGCAAACATTACCTTATTTTTTAAAAGATTTTCAGCGCACGAATCAAAAATATACACAATCTCGCATCTCATCAGGCCAATGGATTATGTCGAATTATGCCACCTCAGCGATGCTTGGCCTATTTGTTCAATACGCCGCAGTCCTGACGGCAATTTGGTTCATCATGCAAGGCGCCATTTCTATTGGTATCATGTTAACGATGGTGCAAACGATGAACACGCTGGTCTATCCATTGATTGGCATTTTTCAGCTAATTCCTCAAATGAAAAGCACCAGGCCCATTGTACAAAAAATTGAAAACCTATCCAAAGGTCAGGATAATCACCAAAACGACTTACCAAAACGTGTCTTTAACGAACGTATTACGTTAAATCATATCTCAGTCAACCTTAACGACAAAACAATTCTTGATGATATCTCTTTGTCGCTCATCAAAAATAAGAAGTATCTGATCATTGGCCCAAGTGGTTCAGGAAAATCAACGTTGGCCAATGTTTTGGCAGGGTTTATCACTAATTTCGACGGGGAGATCAGTGTTGACAATCAAGTCGTCAACGCCAACGACCAGATGTTTGACATTGTGGCTTATGTGAATCAATCCCCTTACCTTTTCAACACGACCGTGGCACAAAATATTGTGATGTATAAAAAAGTTGATAACAACAAATTAGAAAAAGTACTGCAAGACAGTGGCGCGAAACAGTTTTTAACAAATGAAAATCAGTTAGCCAATCAAATCACCAGTAATGGTACGAATTATTCAGGAGGCGAACGACAACGCATCGCCATTGCCAGAGGCTTATATCAACAAAAACCGATGCTTGTGCTCGATGAAAGCTTGTCTGGTCTCAATTCAAGCTTGGCCCATGACGTTGAGAACAGTCTATTAAATCATGACAATTTGACATTGCTTTATATCACGCATAAGTTTGATATGGCATTACTTAAAAGATATGACGAGATTATTTGGATCCAGGATGGTAAGCTATACCAGATGGCATCACCTGATGTTTTGTTATTTAATCAAGAATTTTTAAATTTTTTAAATATTGCAGGAAAATACAACGGTTCTGTCTCTGACTAATCCAATTCGTTCATTGATAAGTTTATAAAATCCATGATATAATGAAGTCATTAAAAAAGACCCATGCTAGAGACATGAGCCTTTAAATCACAAACCCGCTATGGCGTTGGTGGTATTGTTTAAATTACAAGTAACTCAAACCCCTAGATCCTACCAAAGTTAAGGGGTTTTTGTTTACCTATTTTTTAGGTTTCTTAATCACATCTATCAGTTCTACAGTAGCCGTAGCTAGTAGTACCAACTTCGTGATTAACACAATTACCGTGACCAAAGTGGCCATGTTGGGTATTATCCTCTCTTATAGCTTGAGGTTAAACGCATATACATCACCCCCTGCTATTGGACTCACCAACGCCCTAACTTGCTTGCCTCATGATTGTAGCATAGTAAAATTTACCATGCGTTGACAGACTGTCAACGCATAACTCACTGACTGCTGACCTTCCGACCAACATCTTGGGTTGATTGGCTGACATATCGCTGAATTTCATCCGGTGTTAATTGATGATTTTGACCGGTCTCAACATTTCTAAATAGCCAAACCCCGTCCACCTGCATCAAATAAACTGGATTTGCGTTAGTATCTCGTCCAACTTGATTTGCTGGCGTACTTGCGGCAACACTTTCTCCAGAAGTCGCTGGCACTTTATCAGGTCGTTTTTCTTTGCCATACAGACCCGTCACTGCTGCATTTTCACTGGCTACCCGCTGACTCAGCGCTTGCGTCGCTTTTTTCGTTGTCGCAGTCTGATACATCGCTGGCACTGATACGCACAACAAAATACCAATCGCCAAAACAGCCATTAGCAGGTATCTCGTCTTAAAGTTCTTTCTTGCCATTTTGGTATTTTTCATCATTTTTTACCCGTAGCTGATTCGAAACACGTGTACACCAAAATATGGTGATAAGATTATGGTTCATCTTATCATTGTGCATTTAGAATGGCAAAGATAACGACTAAAAAAGCAACCACGTTTGTGGTTGCTTTTTTAGTAAGTCATCAAGGCCAAAAATGGCACATCCCCAGAAGCCATGATCTTTTCACGACCATGCAATTCAGTGAGCTCAATAATGAAGGCAACGCCCGCCACAACACCGCCGAGCTTTTCAATAATCTCGCGAGTTGCATTGATTGTGCCACCTGTGGCTAACAAATCGTCCACAATTAAGACACGTTGTCCAGGTTGAATGGCATCCTTGTGAATTTCTAACACATTTTCCTTGCCATATTCAAGTGAATATGACGCACTAACCGCTTCACGAGGCAACTTGCCTCCCTTACGTGCTGGCACAAAGCCAACGTTCAAAGCGTAAGCCAATGGTGAGCCGACAATAAAACCACGTGATTCAGGTCCGGCAATCAAGTCCACATTCAAATCCTTTGCAAATGCAGCAATGGCATCAATAGCTTGATGATAAGCCACACCATTGCCCATTAAAGGCGAAATGTCTCGAAAACTCACGCCTGGTTCAGGAAAGTTTTCTACGGTGGCAACATAATTGTGTAAATCTACTGTCATATTTTTTCTCTGAGTGCGTTCAGCTTGTACGAACGTACCCTGCTTTCTCTTTACTTTTTAACGATTGGCCAAAAATTTTTGATAAGTCACTGATGTCGTCAATGACTTTTGTGGGGCATTTGGAATAATTTTAACATAGCCGTCCACAATCCGAACAAATCCCAGCTCAATAAAGACTTGAATCATAATATTGAGGTCTTTGGGACTGATCTGGAGTTGCTTAGCGATTTTATCCAAGTTTTGCCCAAAATTTAAGTCTTGATGGGCATAAATAAACTTATAAACCTGCGCAAAAAATTGCTTATGCGCCGTGTTTTCCACTGGTTCCGGTAAGGCCACATCTGCCAGTAACAACTGCAATTTCGCTTGCCCGCGGAAATAATTCAAGCCCAAAGTGGCGGCAAACGACACCCCAGCCGGTTGTTGCACAATGCGCGTCCAATCTGGATGATTAAAGCCGACCGCTTCAATTTGATTCGCCAGCGTTAACTTGACATGTTGTTGGGTTGCCCCCATCGTCATCGCTTTTTCAATTTTAGGTGTTTGGAAACCAAAGACTGGTTCCGGATTGTCCGTCCCAAAAGGTTCCATTAATTTTAATGCATCGTAAAGCATTGGGTCCAGTTGGTTAACGGGCAACATCATGTTCACTGCGACTTGTTTTTCAGGTATCACTAAGGCTGGTAAGCTTGCTAACCGCTCCCGCAGAATAGCTAAGTTTTCTGGAGAAAT
This sequence comes from Leuconostoc lactis, assembly GCF_007954625.1. Classification (NCBI taxonomy): domain Bacteria; kingdom Bacillati; phylum Bacillota; class Bacilli; order Lactobacillales; family Lactobacillaceae; genus Leuconostoc; species Leuconostoc lactis. The sequence goes on from NZ_CP042420.1 coordinate 60,548, forward strand.
GCCTAAGCCAAGCGCACTGGCATGACCACCAAACGTATCATACAAATCACGGTACTGACCCATGAGCGTGTACAAATCAAAATCGCCATACGTTCGGCCAGAGCCTTTATACGACCCATCGACTAGACTCAAGACAATCACTGGCTTGTGGATCAACTCAACGAGACGACTCGCTACAATTCCCAAAATACCTTGATGCCAATCATCGCCAACCACAATTAAAACTTGATCGTTGGCATGGGTGTCCGACAACGCCAATTGCTTGGCTGCGCCAAATACTTCTTCAACGATTTCTTGACGTTGCGCGTTAATAGCTTCCACTTGCGTTGCCAATGCCGTCGCATCATCTGGTGATTGCGTCAGTAGCAAATCCAATGCTAACTGCGCATCCCCCAACCGACCGACAGCATTCAACCGTGGTGCAAGCTTAAAGCCAACCGTTTCAGAAATAATCGGTTGTTCGGGCAGCTGACCCGCACTTTTCAATAAGGCGGCAATCCCTGGGCGGGGACTTTCCGCCATTTGCTTCAGTCCCCAAGAGACCAACGTCCGATTTTCATCCGTTAGTGATACCATATCGGCAATTTCACCTAACGCGACCAAATCAAGCATTTCTGTTGGCAATTCGCTTTTATCTTGTACCTGTTCCCCGTCAGTTAACAGCGCCTGGGCGAGTTTAAACGCGACCCCGACACCTGACAAATCGGCAAAGGGATAGTCCCCTTCGGGATGTCTTGGATGTACAATGGCATAAGCATCAGGTAACGTTGGTCCCAGTTCATGGTGGTCAGTGATGATGACATCCACGCCTTGACTCATGGCATAAGCGACCGCTTCGTGGCCACTTACCCCATTATCAACCGTCACAATAACTTGGGCGCCATCTGCAATCAAACGTTGATATGCCGCCAAGTTTGGGCCGTAGCCATCTTGGAAACGATTAGGAATATAGGCAGTCACGTCGGCACCAAGCACTTGCAAGGATTCGAGCATTACTGCCGTACTCGTCACCCCATCCAAATCGTAATCACCATAAACGACGATTTTCTCCCCTTCAAAGGCGGCTGTCATCAACCGTTCCAATGCTTTGTCTAAATCATGTAATTGCATCGGATCGTGTAGTTGATCAACACTGGGTTGGAGGTAGGCAAACGCTGCTTCTGGTGTCGTGTACCCTTTTTGCGCCACAATCGTGGCCGTCAACTGGGCAATATTTAGTTGTGACGTGAGCTGGCGGACAGTTTTTTCCGCTGGCTGGGGCAGCAAACGCCAATTATTTTGACTCATTGTAACCTTCTTTAACTTATCGGCCGACGGCCTTTATTTGTCTTTTTTAAATGGCACATCAATGACATCTAAGTCTCTAGCAACCACCGTATTAGGGAAAATCTTGCGGACATCTGCCACTAATGTTTTCACCATTGGCCCAATATAACGTGCTGATAAATGCGTTAAAATCAGCTTATCAACATGTGCCCGTCGGGCAGTATTGGCGGCGTTGACACTCGTTGAGTGCGCGTGTGCGCGTGCAATTTTGGCTTCTTCATCACCGGCACCATAGGTACTTTCATGCACCAAAACATCCGCATTTAGCGCCAACGTTTCAATATTATCATTTGGTCGGGTATCCAAAATAAAGGTCACCACGCGGCCCTTTTGCGCCGCACCAATATAATCACGCCCATCCAGAATTCGCCCATCTGGTAAGGTTACCCGCTTACCCGCCTTCAATTGGCCAAAGACTGGGCCAGATGGCACATTTTGTTCACGCAACTTTTCGACCAATAGTTCACCTGGATGGTCTTTTTCTTCAACACGAAAGCCCCAAGTATCAATCCGGTGACGCATCTTAGCCGCAATCACGCGGAAAGTCTTATCATCAAAAATAACCCCTTCGGTTAATTCAACGTAAACTAAGGGATAGGATAAGCGTGTTTCTGAAACCCGCAACGCCGTTTGCACGAAGTCTTTTATGCCTTTTGGCCCATAAATAGTGAGGGGTTCATGTTTATCCGCCCCTTGAAATGACCGTGAACTCAAAAAGCCAGGCAAACCAAAAATGTGATCCCCATGCAAATGTGAAATAAAGATCTTTTCAACCTTGCGTGGCCGCAATGTTGTCTTGAGAATTTGATGTTGGGTGGCTTCCCCGACGTCAAATAACCAAACGGCATTGCGCTCGTCAAGGAGGCGCAACGCAATGCTTGTCACATTTCTAAATTTTGATGGTTGACCAGAACCAGTGCCTAAAAATTCAAGTTGCATGTTATCTTAAGCGTCCCGTCACACCGCTTAACGCTGTGGCTGGCACGTTTTTCTCCTCATCAATTAGACGATCTTGTATCATCTATAACTTAACTATTTTACCATATATCAACACTTGATAGCGATCCGAAGACAAAATAAAAAAACAGCTCACGCTGTTTACTTGTCATCCCAATGGGTCTTTTGGAAAGCCACACGGCTCGCCATGACCATCGCTTCACGCGCTGGATCCTTCTTATAGAAGTCTTGATGGTATTCTTCGGCTTCATAAAACGGTTGTGCGTCTTCAATTGTCGTCACAATTGGCGCATCAAAGCGACCAGAGGCTGCTAATGCCGCTTTGGACTTTTCCGCAATGGCACGTTGTGTCTCATCAGCGACAAAAATCACTGGCCGGTAATTGTCACCACGATCTTGGAACTGGCCCATGGCATCAGTGGGATCCGTTTGTTCCCAGTAAATTTCGACCAATTCGGCATACGATAACTGTTCTGGGTCAAACCAAATTTTCACGGCTTCCGTATGCCCCGTCGTGTGTGAACTCACTTCTTCGTAAGTCGGATTTTCTGTGTGGCCACCGGTATAACCAGAGCGTACTTTTTCAATGCCAGGCAATGAATCAAATGGTTGCACCATGCACCAAAAGCATCCGCCCGCAAAAATGGCTGTTTCCGTCGTCTTTGTCATGAGTTTGTCCTTATCTCGTTGCTAAAATAAAAAAGAGAAACGTTCTTCGTCTCTCTCATCATACTATAATCAAACTCAAATTTCAAAATTTTCTTTTTCTTTGGCTAACTTCGTGCGCACAATATCTTCCTTGGCGTGAATCAATCGTGTGACCAACGCGTTAAATGGTGTGGGAATACCCTCTTGTTGGCCAAGACGCGCAAAGTAGCCATTTAAAAAGTCAATTTCTGTTCGCTTACCATTTTGAATGTCTTGATACATGGATGGATAGTGATTACCCGCATTTTCCGGCTTCAATAAACGACTCAAGTCCGCAATAATACCCGCCACATCGACTTTGACACCTTGTGAGGCGCCAACTTGCTTCATTTCATCTAAAATATTTAACGCCATATCCATGGCATTACCCGCCGTACCAAATTCAGCAATGTTGGCATCTAACAACACTGACAACGGATTCAAAACGGCATTGATACCGGCTTTATGCCAAATGGCTGTCATGACATCCGGTACCAATTCAGCATTCAAACCGGCTTCGTTCAATGCCTCAACAATCGGTTGCGCATCCCCACCAGCCAGTGCTTGCAACTTGATCGAACCTGAACCCGTTGTGTGAATCTCACCAGGCTTCACCAAAGATGATGTCCACAACGTCACACCAGCCACAATTTGTGACTTGGCCACGTGTTTTGCCATCACTTCAATATTACCCAACCCGTTAGACAAGATGAGTAATTGCGTTTGATCAGTGATAATTGGCGCAATATCCGTTAACATCCGATCCAACTGTGGCGTCTTAGTCAATAAAATAATCAGGTCAAACGTCCCCGTTACTTCTTGTGGGGTCATCACGGGCAAATAGTAAACCTTTGGGTCTTGATCATCATGGACAACCGTCAATCCCTTGGTATTAATGGCGGCAATGTGTGCTGGCCACCCGTCAATACCGGTCACATCATGACCAGCTGCTTGGAGCATAATGCCCAAACGTGCGCCAAGTGCGCCAAATCCTGCAATCGCTATTTTCATAATTTATATTCGTCCATCAGCGATGAACGCCTCCGCTTTCAAAAATAAATAATTACTATTATTTTACCACACGTTGGTTTTTGAAAAAGCGACAATTCAGTGGCGCATTGGCAACAGATCATTCTTAGTGGGTACCTTGACCGTAATAAGCATGCGCCCCATGCTTGCGGAAATAGTGCCGATCAAGCAAATATTGTGGCACATGTAAATCTTGCGTTGGATTTAACTGCATGGTGTGGAAATCAATTTCTGAGACCACATCCAACACAATGGCGTTTTGGACTGCCGTTTTGGCATCTTTTCCCCAAGTAAATGGTCCATGATCATTAGTTAACACACCAGGAATCGCCATCGGATCAAGGTTTTGACGATCAAACACGCGCACAATAGATTGGCCGGTATTTAATTCATAATCCCCATCGACTTCCTCTTGCGTGAGGCGGTCAGCAATTGGCACATCCCCGTAAAACGTATCCGCATGCGTTGTCCCTGCCGCAGGCACTGGAATGCCCGCCTGGGCAAAGGCCACCGCCCACTTGGAATGCGTATGCACAATTCCGCCCACTTCTGGCCAATGTCGGTATAAGTACGCATGCGTTGGTGTATCACTTGAGGGGTTCAATTCGCCTTCCACCACCTGACCATCCAAATCAACGACGACCATATCTGCCGGCGTGAGTTCATCATAAGCCACGCCACTGGGCTTAATGACAAATAGTCCTGAATCGCGATCAATTTGTGAGACGTTCCCCCACGTTAACGTGACGAGATTATTGGCAGGTAATGCCATATTGGCTTCATATACTGTTTGTTTCAACGCTTCTAACATGTTGTCTACTCCTTTTTGCCCTGGCTTGGCAAAGCTTTAATGGCAGCCATTTCAATTTCAAGGCCATTGATATAACGCGTCATAAATGTTTCAAAACCGGCCACATCGACTGGATCTGGTGATAGCGTTTCCGCCACACTGTCCGCAAAAATCTGTTCTGCCAAGAAGTCAGCTAATGAGACTGTCGTATCATTATTAGCGGCATACAAAGCTAAGATTGCCATACCCCATGGTCCACCTTCACCAGCGTTTTGCATCACCGTCACATTGGTATTCAAGGCTGCGGCTAATAATTTTTGGGCCACCACTGGCGTCTTAAATACACCGCCTTGCGCCACAATATTGTCAGTCAACACATCTTCATCAGCTAACAAACGCATGCCGATTTTAATGGCGCCAAATGCACTAAAGATGTGCAGACGCATGAGGTTACCGACACTGAAAATAGCATCTGGTTGACGCACTAAGAGTGGTCGACCTTCTGGTACCCCAGTGATATTTTCTCCAGAATAATAGCCATAGCCTGACAATCCACCAGCATCTGGTGTGGCATCTGTTAGTGCGGCATCAAATAGGACTTGATAGAGGTCCTTTGTGGATAGGTCATGGCCAATTTTTTGAGCAAATTCCGCAAAGAGCTTCGCCCAAGCATTAATATCTGAGGCCGAGTTGTTCGCATGTACCATGGCGACCGGCAAGCCGGTTGGCGTCGTCACAATGTCAATGTTGCTGTAGACATGAGCCAGTGGCTTTTCTAAGACAATCATTGAGAAAATTGACGTCCCAACAGAAATGTTCCCTGTTCGCTTGTTCACACTATTTGTGGCAACCATCCCCGTCCCAGCATCACCTTCAGGTGGCGCCAAACGCGTTCCAGGTTGGAGATCACCAGTTGGATCAAGTAACAACGCGCCTTTTTCGGTCAATGTACCGGCTGGTGTACCCGCCTTTAATGGTTGAGGCAAAATGTCAGTGAGTTGCCACTGGTACTGTTGGACTGGTTTGAGTTGATTAAAGCGATCAAGCATCACCTGATCGTAATCCCCTGTCGCTTCATCAATTGGGAACATACCGGAAGCATCACCAATCCCAAGGACTTTTTCCCCATTTAATTGCCAGTGGACATAACCCGCTAAGGTCGTCATGTAGGCAATGTTTTTCACATGCGTCTCTTGATTCAAAATCGCTTGATAAAGATGGGCAATACTCCAACGTTGCGGGATATTAAACGCAAATAGTTGTGTTAATTCACGTGCAGCATCGGCCGTGATTGCGTTACGCCAAGTTCTAAAGGGTACAAGTTGTTCATCATCGGCGTCAAACACCAAGTAGCCGTGCATCATAGCTGAAAAGCCCATGCTGTCAATTTTTGTAATGGTTACGCCATATTCGGCCTGAACGGCTGTCTTTAATTGCCCATACGCCACTTGTAAACCGGCCCAGACATTGGGTAACGCATACGTCCATAAGCCATCTTGGAAATTGTTCGTCCAGTCGTAACTACCGGAAGCGATAGTGGTACCGTCTTGTGTCGTCAAGACAGCTTTAATGGTGGTTGATCCAAATTCCACGCCTAAAGCAGTTTGCCCTGACGTAATGGCTGCTTTAATATTTTCTGATGTCATGCTATTATTTCTCCTATTATGCTGTAATTGAAAACGCTAATCAGCCAAGGGTGATTAGCGTTTTCATCTTGTTGCAATTAACGCGTCCCTTGCGCTTCAATTTCTTCAAGTGACTTACCATGTGTTTCTGGTACGGCAAACTTAACAAAGAGTACCGCAATAATTGAGATCACCCCGAAGATGGCAAAGACTGAAGCCTGTGGCATCATTGCTGTCATGATTGGGAACAGCAAGCCAACCGCAAATGAACCAATCCAGTTAAAGGCTGACGCCAAACCACCGGCACGACCACGAATGGCAAGTGGGAAGATTTCACCAACCAAGACCCAAGTCAATGGTGCCCAAGTGAAGGATTAGAAGGCCACAAAGATTGAGAGGAAGACAACGATCAGCATTGGTGGCAAATTTTCTGCCCCGACAACCATGTTTAAGATTGCTGGCATTAGGAACGATAACGCCATGATAGTCCCACCAAGCATCAAGAGTGTCCGACGCTTGAACTTGTCGGCGATCACCATATACAAGATCGCACCCAAGACCAAGATAACACCTTGAACGATTGGCCAAAGTAACGCACTGGCTGCCGATTGCCCCGTCGCCTTTTCAACGATCAAAGGGATGTAGTAGAAGATCGCATTGGCACCCATGAACTGCTGGAAAGCAGCCACGCCGATACCGGCCGTTACCAGATAACGATACTTTGATGAAAAGAGTGTCGCTAAGGTAATATTTTTTTGCGCCCCATCTTCAACCGCTACTGTGCGTTGAATGTCTGCTAATTCGCCCGCAACTTCATTGCTAGGTCGAATATAAGTCAATACGCGACGCGCAGCATCGATATGCCCCGTTTTCACTAAGAAACGTGGTGATTCAGGCAACCGTAACACACCCCAGAAGAGAATCACGGCTGGTACAGCGGCCAAGCCAAGCAATGTCGTGTGGCAAGCCTTGCAATAAATAGTCCACGATGTAAGACAAGAGCATTCCCGACACAATCATCAATTGATTCAGACCAGAGAGATGCCCACGCGTACGAGCTGGGGCCATTTCTGACATATACGATGGCACCAAAGCTGACGCAGCACCAACGGCCAAACCAAGTAATGTTCGCGCAATCAAGAGCCAAGCGACCCCATCATTTGGCGAGATACCGGCCATGACTGAACCGATTGCGAAGATAAATGAGGCGGCCAGAAGCATGCGGCGACGACCTAATTTATCTGATAATTGTCTGGCTAGTGCGCCACCAACGATCGCACCTAACATCAAACTTGATGTGATCCAACCAATGGTACCGGCATCCGTCAAGTGCCAATCTTTTTGCAAAAATGGCAATGCGCCAGTCATCACACCGATGTCATAACCGAAGAGAATACCACCAAACGCGCCGAAGAAGTAAATAAAACGACTTGAAATTTTTTTAGTTGGTTGATTTGTCATGTGTCCATACCGTTACTTAATATCAACATATGTCACACCAAACAGTGCGGCCAAATCAGCTAATTGTTCAGAATCAATGGCAAATGTCAACGTTGTTTGGTGACCACCACCAACTGACAACCAGGCTTCAACACCTTGCTTTAAGCCACTCTTTGGCGTCCACAATTGCTTAGCCACTGGCAAGAATGGTGTTTCAGATTCTGGCTTGTTGCCAACCACGTCATAGCTGATCAACTTGAATTCATCACCGTAGTCTGCCAAAGTGACGTCTAACGCATCACCTGTGCGACCAGTGAAGACCAGACGTGCTGGGTCATCCTTACCACCGATACCAAGGGGATGCACTTCAACGCGTGGCTTGTCTGAAGCAATCGTTGGATCAACTTCTAACATGTGTGAACCAAGAATGGCTTCATGGCCTGGACGCAAGTCCAATGTGTAATCTTCCATGAAGACCGTTGCTTCATTGTTAGCCATGATCTTTAGCAAACGTGTCAAGGCAGCTGTCTTCCAGTCCCCTTCACCCGCAAAGCCATAACCTTCAGCCATGAGGAGTTGTACGGCAAGTCCCGGCAATTGTTCCAAGCCAACCAAATCTTCGAAGTTGGTTGTGAAACCAGAATAGCCCTTTTCGTCCATGAATTGCTTCAAACCAAGATATTCACGGAGTTGATACTTCACGTTGTGTTCAAACTTTTCTGGTGTATTCTGACCAACAACGTAATCATATTTGTCTTGTAAGTCGACATAAAGTTGGTCAACCGCAGCATCATCGACGGCGTTCACATAAGCAACAAGATCACCCACACCCCAGTAATCAACTGTCCAGCCAAACTTAATTTGTGCTTCAATTTTGTCGCCATCTGTCACGGCCACGTTACGCATCTTGTCCGCAAATGTGACAATCTTGATCTTGTAACTTTCGTTGTAGGCGACTGCGACTGACATCCACTTGCCGATTTGTGCTTGAACAGTTTCATCTGCCCAGTGACCAAAGATAATTTTGTTGTTCAAACGCAAGCGCGCATTGATAAAGGCGTATTCACGATCACCATGAGCTGATTGGTTGAGATTCATATAATCAAAGTCAATCGTGTCATAAGGAATCGTGTTCAACATTTGTGTGGCCAAATGTAAGAGCGGCTTATTGAGCAATTGTGTCCCGCGAATCCAATTCTTTGCGGGTGAAAAAGTATGTGCCCATGTGATGACCCCTGCAACAGAGTCATCATAGTTGGCTTCTTTCATGGTTTCGGTAATGTTTTCCGCTCTCACACCCACCGTCTTGAATTCAATCGGATAAGGTAAGACATTTGATGCGTTTAACTTGTCAACAATTTCACGAGAATTTGCTGCTACTTGATCTAATACGTCAGACCCATAAAGAGATTGAGAACCTGTCACAAACCAGAACTTATAATTTTCCATCACTGCCATTTTAATATCCTTCTTTTTTATTGTTTATAATTTTATGAGCGTCATTAACCGATCTATCTAGAATTTGTCGTGTTAATGTAACCGCTTACAAACATAATATAAAATATTTGTCCGTATAAGTCAATAGTTTATTTTTTTGTCATACGATTAATAATTTAAAAAAATAAAGCCTGACGCTGGATTACAGCGTCAAACTTTATTTGAAAAACTTATTTTTTGTTGGTTTTATCACAATTCCTTTGTTAAATCTTGTACCGAATCACGTACAACTAATCGCGGTTCATAACAAATCGACTCCACTTTGTGATGCTTAATTTGTTGCAGGAGTAAATTAGCGGCATCACGCCCCATACGCTCCTTTTCGTGCGACATTGTTGTCAGTGGTGGCGTGACGTAACGCGACATCTGGAAATCATCAAAGCCCATTACTGACACGTCTTCTGGCACGCGTAAACCTAAATCATGCGCTAAAGCCATGATTTGAATGGCCAGCTGATCATTATAGGCAATGATGGCCGTTGGCCGTAGCTCCGGACTACGCATCAAAATGTCGTTAATGTGATGAAGTACCTGCGTGGTTTCATCTGACTTATAAATAACTGGCGTAAATTCCGTTAACAATTCGGACTGTTCTTGATAGGCACGCATAAACCCATCGAGACGGTTCACCCCTTGCCGGTCATCCACTTGGAATGCTCCCACAATCCGCTTATGCCCCTTCTCCATGAGGTATTTTGCAGCCTGATAAATCGCTGCCTGATCATCACTGACCACTGACACCTCATCGAAATTCGGATAAGTGGCGTTGATAAAAATCATCGGCACCCCCTCTTCTCGTAATTTGTCATACAAATCAATATTAGGCGTTGCTGTGGCACTCCGTGTTGGCTCAATAATTAAACCAGCTAAGTTCTGCTTCATCATGTTAATGAGGGCGATACGTTCGCGCTTTGGCTCATTATGCGTGTTCGCCAAAACCAATGAATAGCCATTTTCACTGATGACTTGATCGGCCCCGTCAATAATCGCTGGGAAAATATACGACGCCACGTGCGTCGACAAAATCCCAATCACACTCGGTGCTTTATCCTGCTTTCGCTTGGCTTGCCAATCAGCGACATAAGAGCCACCGCCCTGCACCCGATAAACGTAATGATCATTTTCTAAATCCGAGATGGCACGGCGAACTGTATAACGGCTGACAGAAAATGCTGCCATCATTTCACTTTCGGTCGGTAATTTTTGTCCCTTAACCAATTCGCCATTCAAAATTTGTTCTAAAATGTGATGTTTTAAGATTTCATATTTGCTCGTCATACCATGTCCTATGAATAACCCAGTAATCGTCATACCACTGAGTTGTTCGCATTCCTTTTTCGTGATGTGATGAATAAATTAATAACGTGATAACGCATAGTCGATTGTACCACTTTTTCACTCGATCATCATTGGTTCGCACAAATTTTTTCACAATCTCAAAATTTTACAATTCATCAGACAACTTAATCAGATGCTTTTCGCCAAACGCATGGGTTAGCGTGGCAAAATAGTCACGATTACTGATAGTCGCCTTACTCTGCTGGTTGGGGTCGCCAATAAGCAAGACCCGCGTGTGACGTACCGCAAAGTAACGTCTTAAACTATTCACATGTCTAATGGATAACTTCTGTGCATCGGTGATGATGACGATATCATATGGTTGTAAACGTTGACGTTTGAGCTTCTTGAAGAACTGCCGTTCAGGTAAAATGTGCCAGCCATACTGCCGTCGCAGCGTCGCTTGTGCCGACTTCAGCGCGCCAATATGAACGAGTAAGACTTGCCCCTGCTCACGTAGAATTTTCACCGTATCATAAATCATCAACGTCTGCCCAACACTGGTGGCTGCTTTCACGGCATAAATACCAGGCGTTGGCGTAGCTAATAGTGCTGCTTGTAATTGTTGCTGCGGCTGCATTAATAAATACTGCCCTTTAAGAAATCGCGCCAGTTGCGTGAAAGGCGAAACTAAATAATCCGCCACTCGTAATACGTCGTCCAAATCAGCTACTGCAACACTTTTAAACCCCATGACCGCCTGATAAAACACCGATGTCTGCCAACGCTCATCTTGTAAGTCAATCACGTCCAGCGTGTCTTGGTCGGTCAGATGATAAATCCGATCCAAGTCTGAATTATACGTGAACAAATCAACGTGCTGGCTGGCTTGTGTTAAGTAATAACGATTATTTCGTAATTGTTTATGGATTTTTTCAATGCTGTAATGCACATCACTCTTGAGTTCAATGTTGATGATATGACCTTCAGTATTAATGAGCAACATATCAAACTCTTTACTAATCGGCGGGACAGCATAATCCACATACACCGCTTGCCACGCGGGTAGCGCAACCGGAAAATGCGCGACTAAACGCGTGATTCCCATTAATTCCTGCTCACGAATCGTGGTGTGTTCCAGCTTTTCCAAATATTCTGACGCCTGTGCTTGTTGGTAAGAAGCACTTAATTGGGTTAAATTGATTGCTTGCTGTTTGACCATCCTGTCCCTTTTCCACTTTGTCATACGATTACTCTCAGTATACCAAAGTTACAGCGCATAAAAAAATACTTGGCTGTCGTCAGACAACCAAGTATTTTTAGGGTTCGAGTTGATAACCCGTTACTTTAATTAGGTTTTTAAACCATCGCGTGACATAACGTGTAGCCAACATTTCAAGTCCTAATAACACCTGTGCTGGTCGCATCAAAATGTACCTCAATAGCTTATCAATCAGAATCGCGCTAATCACAATCACGGCCATCACGAAGAACGAATAACCGATGAAGGCTGGTGTGCCCATAGCATCCGCAAAGTCGCGCACATGGAAAATGTTCTGCCACAGTGTATTGTGAAATGGTTCGTAGTCTTGAATTAAATAAATCGCGACTGCAGAACTACCCATCCAGTTAATCAGACGATTACCACGCGGCTGACGTTGAATCGTCTGACTGAAAATATAAGCCGCTACAATGAATGCCAGTGGCGAACTACCCGTCACAAAATACCTAGTTGCGTCGGCAATGGCTTGACTCTCTGGTCGGTTATTCCCCACCAAATCACTCAACCCAATTGACAACACCGCAATCACAACCGTGACACCTAGTAAGACCTTAAGTAACGTGGACAATCGCTTTGACACCCCATACATGCGCAGGTATAACCCAAAGAAGAATACTGGTAATAAATCCGTTAATTGACTCCCCCAGCCCTTTAAAAACGTCGGTAATACCATAAAGATTAACACACCGAGCGCAATGAAACTCACCGCTTGGGCGCGCCGTAAGTGGCTGAGAAACTGGGATAAATAATCCGAAAAAATATACAAAATGGAATAAATTGTAATGAACCAATACATACTCCGGATCGTTGGAAACACCGAACGCCACATCAGGTCAGTATTAAATTGCAACTGTCCACAAACCAGTAAAATAATAAATAATCCGAGCGCGTAAAACCGCACCGTATTGGTTAATTGCCAAACCTTCTTAAACGTTGGTCTGGGATTAATGGCAAAATAGCCAGTGATCAGAATGAACAAATCCACCCCAATCTTCCCAAATAATTCTAAAAACTGCAGCCACACCGTATTCGGGTGCACTGTATGAACATCACCACCAATAAAGTAGCCCCAAATGGCAAAATGGTGCGCCGTAATAAATACCATTGCAACCAAGCGCAATAGCTCAATATTTGAATTTCTCTTAACCATCAACTCAATCCCAACGCTCTCATCAAGTTTTACACTATTATTTTTATTATACGTGATTGTGCGTGGATTGTCTTAATAGATTAAGGAATATTAAGCGATTATTAGTCATTTTCGCCTACTTAAATTTAACGTCACTACTTCCCAACACATCAAGTTACCCCATATAAAAAATACTTGGCTGTCATGAGACAACCAAGTATTGTAAAGAAAATTTAGTCCTTATCTTGTAGACTTGCCAAAAATTGGGCCAAGGCTTCACGCCAATTCAAAATATCAAATCCCGTAACCTTGGCTTTGTCCAAACTCATCACCGAATGCTTAGGACGATAGGCCTTTTGAGGAAATTCTGCACTCGTTACTGGTGTTACCTCGACATCAGTTGTCTTGAGAATTTTCCGCGCAAAATCAAACCAAGTCGCGGTATCATCATTTGATAAATGATACGTCCCAAATGTCGCATTCACCGTGATCAAATGTAACATAAACTCCGCTAATGTCCGCGTCCAAGTTGGCCGACCTAATTGATCATTCACTACACTCAACTTCGGGTACGTTTGAGCCAAACGTTGCATCGTGTAGACAAAATTATTCCCAAATTCACCAAACACCCAACTCGTTCGTACGATATAGGCATCGGCGCCACTTTCAATCACGCCTAGTTCACCTGCTAATTTAGCTCGACCATAAGCATTTTGCGGATTTACCGGATCAGTTTCACGATAATCCGTTAGGCTTTTACCATCAAACACATAATCGGTTGACACAGCCACCAATTTGGCTTGCACCAGCTTCGCTGCATCGGCGACGTTTTTTGTCCCATTAGCATTGACTTGCCAATTGGTGTCACGGCCCTCATCTTCGGCTAGATCAACTTTGGTATAGGCAGCGGCATGGAAGACCACATCTGGCTGGACTGTTTCAAACGTGGCAAAGACGGCTGCACGATCGGTAATATCGAGTTCTTGTGATGACAACGCGACAAAATCTAGTTCACGTTCCGTTAATAGTTTTTGTAGTTCTTGCCCCAGTTGCCCATTGGCACCGGTAATTAAAAATTTCATCCGAACACTCTCTTATTGGTTATTTTCCGCGTACTTAGCTTCAACTTCGTCCTTTTCACCTTGCCACCAGTCTTGGTTGTCGGCATACCATTGAATCGTATCTGCTAGACCAGTTTCAAAGTCGGTATACTTTGGTGTCCAACCCAATTCTTCACGCATCTTCGTGGCATCAATGGCATAACGCAAGTCATGCCCTGAACGATCTTGCACAAAGTCAAAGTCGTCTTCAGCCTTACCCATGTCCTTCAAAATAGCGCGCAATACCGTGATGTTATCCTTTTCACCATCGGCACCAACGAGGTAAGTTTCTCCAATCTTACCCTTGGTCAAAATTGCCCAAATGGCTGTCGCATGGTCGTAAGTGTGAATCCAGTCACGGACGTTCTTCCCATTACCATACAACTTTGGCTTAATCCCACTCAAAATATTGGTTACTTGACGTGGGATAAACTTTTCGATGTGTTGGTATGGCCCATAGTTGTTTGATGTGTTAGAAATCGTAGCTTGCAAGCCAAATGAACGCACCCAAGCACGGACTAACAAATCAGACCCCGCCTTTGTTGACGAATAAGGACTTGAGGGACGGTATTGTGATTCTGGCGTAAACTTTTCACCGGCCCCTTCGCCATGACCTGGCAAGTCTTCCCGCAATGGCAAATCGCCATAGACTTCATCCGTTGAAACATGGTGGAAACGCTTGTTGTACTTACGCGCTGCTTCAATCAAGGTATACGTGCCAATAATGTTCGTTTGCACAAATGGTGATGGATCCTTTAGAGAATTATCATTATGTGATTCAGCGGCATAGTGAATCACGGCATCTGTTTCAGCGACCAATTGATCAACCAATGGCGCATCCGCAATGTCCCCAACAACTAGCTTCACACGGTCTTCTGGCAAACCAGCCAAGTTTTCCTTATTGCCGGCATACGTCAACTTATCCAACACAGTCACAAACACATCTGGGTGTTCTTCAACAATGTAACGGACAAAGTTCGCCCCGATAAAGCCAGCCCCACCAGTTACCAAAATATTTTTATAGTCAGTCATGTTTCTCTCCAATTATAATTGTTCAGGTTGCAAAGCCACTACGTCTTTGAGTAACGGGTGGTTTTTATCAGCTTCACTCACTTCAGCGTGAGCAACATCGGCCCATTCAATACCTAGGGTTGGGTCGGCATAGTTGACAAAGGCATACTTTGGCTTTAATTCTAAGGCCCAGTAATCGTTGACCAAATATGAATAAGACACGGTTTCACTCAAAACTTGGAAACCATTGGCCACCCCACGTGGCACAAAGATGCCCTTGCTGGCATCGATGACCGTTTGGTACACATGCCCAAATGAATCGCCGGCACGCAAATCAACCCAAGCACCTAAGACCTTACCGTTATCCGCCACTGAGATGTACTTATCCCAAGGTTCGGCGTGCAAACCACGCAAAACGCCCTGGCGTGAGAAAGACACATTGTTTTGTAACTTGCCCTCGGCAAAAAAAGATGCTGGAAAGCCTAATGGTACCATCTTTTCTTTTTGGAAGTTTTCTTTGAACCAACCACGGTTATCACCGTGAACCGGAATATCAAATTCAAGCATGCCGGGAATTTCTGCCACTTGGCGGGCTGCTAACGGCTTTTCAAAAAAATCAGCTGTCATGTTGTCTCCTTTACTTTAAACGGGCTTGTTCATCAGCTACCAAACGTAACAAGTACTGACCGTAATCGTTTTTCTTGAGTGGTTGCGCTAAAGCTTCAAGTTGATCAAGACCAATATAGCCCATTCGGTAGGCAATTTCCTCGAGTGATGCCACTTTAAGGTTTTGTTGCTTTTGGATTGTGGCAATAAAGGATGACGCTTCAAGCAAAGATTCATGCGTCCCTGTATCTAGCCAAGCATAACCACGGCCCATGACTTGAACATCCAAATCACCACGGTCAAGGTAGGCTTGGTTAATATCAGAAATTTCAATTTCCCCTCGCGCTGAAGGTTGCACATTGGCGGCAATTTCGACGACATCATTATCATAAAAATACAGACCAGTCACGGCATAGTTTGACTTGGGATGTTCCGGCTTTTCTACAATGGATAAAGCCTTACCGTCATCATCAAATTCCACCACGCCAAAACGTTCAGGATCATGAACTTGGTAACCAAAGACGGTTGCCCCAGTGGTTTTTTGTGCCGCCACTTGAAGTTTTTCCGCCAAGCCAGCGCCGTAGAAAATGTTATCGCCTAAGACCAACGCCACCGTGTCATCACCAATAAAATCAGCGCCGACAATAAAGGCGTCTGCCAACCCACGGGGTTCTTCTTGAATGGCATATTCAATGTTCAAGCCTAAGTCATGACCATCGCCAAACAATGCTTCAAATTGGCCGACATATTCTGGGGTTGAGATCAACAAAATCTCTTTAATACCCGCCAACATCAAGACTGACAAAGGGTAATAAATCATTGGCTTGTCATAAATCGGCACCAATTGCTTACTGGTCGCTTTGGTAATGGGATATAGTCGTGTGCCGGAACCGCCGGCGAGGATAATACCTTTCATGGTTGTGTCTCCTTTTTTATACTACAATAAAAACAATCACAATATTTTTTACTTTGTATGCGCTTTTACTTTTCTAATCAACATAAGGATTCGTAGCACTATATAGTCCGAAAATAAATTTTGTTTTCGAGTAAGAGAAATTCTTCTTTTCCGAAAAGTTTCGAATTCACTGGCCATTTTCCTTAAATCATCATTTGAGATACTAGTATCACTGGGCAAAAAAACATTTGGAAATATATCAAAATCTGTCATTGAACTAATTAATTTTGGATTTACACCCATGTTTCTCTTTTGTAAGTGTACATACATAATCTCATTTTGTACCTTATTGTTGTCAATAGCAAACATCTTATTATCTTTAACAGAAATATATGAAATCTCTTCTTCAATATCTATCGCTCTATCTGCCTTTAAAAAATTAGATTTAAATCCAGCATAATTAAAATCTAGGTCCGCCCTTGGAATATCATTTTTTATGTTTAATCCGACTCTTTCCATGAATGTTGATATGCCCTTACCCCATCTCCATCCGTATTCGTTATATGCAGCAACTTGATTAAATTTCTTTATATATTTAAATGGAATTAAATCACTGCAAGTATTTTGTCGAACGTCACGCCATAGATTGTTCATCTCAGGAGAATTTTTAAAAAAAGAAAAATGTCCATTACCCAAGATACGATCCACACCGACCAAATTATTATCTGAAAGAAAGTTATCAACATTTCCTAGAATAACGTCCGTATCTATAGTCCCCCACCATTCATAATTTCCGGTCGTTATTACATCAGAAAAGACTTCACCATAAAGTGGAAAATAGTCCTTAACTTTATATCCTTGCTCTAACTGTACATTATCCCCCACCACATCTTGAATCATTAATTTTAATTGATCAAGAGTCTTATTTAAAATATGTATGTTAGGTGAATCTAAATCATAACCATCAAAACCATCATCAGTAACCAATAGTAAATCCACTCCTGGATTTTGTTTGATACGTTCTACCCACAACTGGAAATAGTTGGGAAATTGACCATAATATGGCATGATTAGTAATTTATTTGACATCCATAATCTCCAATTTTTTGTTAGTCTGGCAACTACATGAATAATATAATTACGACAGATAATTTTTTGTACAATCTAAAACATAAAAAATACTGATATACATCATCTATAATGTTCTCTAACCATTTTTCCAAGTAATGGTGCTTTTAAAATAAACTTTGAAAACACCATAGTGACTGGAAATTGTGAACTAACAAGTTTAAATAATTTCGATTTTTGCGAACTATCAATAAGAAGAAATTTTAACTCCTCTTTTATTAAATCTAACAAATTAATTTCCTTCTCATACATATTTTTTTCTTTTAGAACGGCAAAAATAACAATTCGGGTACCAATCATGTCTTTCCTATTCACGATCATAGTGTTGTTTCCATCTATAAATTTATGTACACCTATAAAATTTGAGTTAAAAAATACTCTATGATTGAGTAAATTATCAATCCAAAAAATATGATCCTCATTGTACTCCAAATCTTCAATAAACAAACTAATATCTCTATTTCTGAACATTACTGCGCCAATTTCAAATACATTTCTATCAACCAGAATATTAGATGTAGTCGTTTTATCGTACTGAATTGAGATACGGTTGCTCTTGTCATCAACTATTAATGTCTCATCCGTATAGGCATCATATTCTTCATTCTCAATCAAAAAATTTTTAGCCATTTCTATATGATTTGGGAGCATCATATCATCTGCATCCAAAAAATTAATGAAATCTCCTTTAGCTGATTGCAATCCCTTATTCCGTGCTCTACTTCTTCCCGGATCCGATGTGATTATTTTGACTCTACAGTCGCCTTCATAACCCAAAACAATGTTTTTGCTATTATCTGTAGAACCATTTAAAACTATAATAAGCTCATCATCATCTGCAATATTATTAAGAACAGATTCTATAGCCCTCTTTACAGTGTCTTGATTATTATGAACCGGTAGAATAACAGATACTGTCATATTTCCCCCTCAAATCCTTCTGGCCAAAAGTAAAATTCTTAATATGATATCCTGCGTAACTGACCCTGTAGATAGTTGACTTGAAAAAAACAGACCCATTCTTTCCCTGGTGGATTTATTAGACTTTACTAGTCTGTCTAATAATAGCCGTTGTTCTTTTAGAATAAAAATTTCTGGTACATTATTCAGCACATATTCAGCGTTTGCAGAATTAACAAAACTCCAATGATTTAGACGCTCTTTAATATTCAAAAATACTCGAATTAGCGCATGTATTTTTCCTTCTGATTCATTGGTACCCTTTATACCTGACACATTATTTTCATGTTGGCGGTATTCGATCAACTCCTCATTGACATAAATAACTGTTCCAGTTGTTACTGCAACCATCATAATCCAATCATCATGACCAAAACCAGAAATGTCATCAATATTTGAATTTAAAACTACTGTTAGAAGGCTCCTATTTAGTAAAAAAGACATTCCATAAAAAGCCCGATATCTACTACTAATTATGCTTTCAGCTGGTGGTTGCTTTTCATATAATTTTCCTATAGCTTGAGTTCCGCTAGTCACTGTTCCATTGCTAAATGATAGTTTTGGCATATTAACATCAGATACTTGTACTTGGGAACGAATCATTATTTCTAATTTATTCTTTTTCCAAACATCATCTTGATCTGAAAATGCTACATATTCATATTGTTCAAGTTGAGATAACTTCATCAGCTCAAAAAAACTTCTTGCATATCCTAAGTTTTCTCCCCTGACAATAGTAATTTGATCTGAAAACACTGATTTCATCTTATCTAATAATTTCAATGTACCATCACTTGAGCCATCATCTCGAATAAACAAGTGTACATCAACATTATCTTGTTCTAGAATACTTACTATTTGGTTTTCTACAAATTTTTCGCCATTATACGTTGACATCAAAACAGCAACTGAATTTTCTTTAATCATTTTTTCCCTACTTAAATATAGACAACCCTATCTTGGGTAATATTCAATTAACCACATTGTGTATTAATTTGAATAAAACTTATAAGCACTTTTTTTAATTACTGCGGTCTGTGAAAAGTCACAAAGTGCCAAGGTTAGAATAAATGGGAAAATTCTCCCCATATCTAGTGGCGAAAGAGAAATTAATGACATTGATAGGTACACTAAAACAATTAAAATAATTCTTTTATTGATCCCCGAAGCAAGCATGCTCAATAATTTCAAAAAAATCATTGTAAAAAATACTAAACTTGAAATACCTAAAATGCCTGCCGTTCCCACTATTCCAACATCTTGAGAAGTCATTAAACCACCACCCGGATCAAAGCCTACACTTCCCTTTAGTAACCATTTATATTGATCGATATCCGGAAATCCAATTCCAAACCAGTTATTATAAAAAATATGATTGTAAAAATAATCATATGAATAAGTTCGCATGATATAACTTGCTGCTCTAGCACCAGTTGTATTTGTAAAATTTAGACTCGTTACCAATTTATTAAATAAAAATATAAGGATAACCAACATAAACGGTGTAAAAATATATACTACAGATCTAAATTTTGATGAATACAACTGAAGTATTCCCGAAATAGAGAGTGCTACAATTACAATCATCAAATACATTCGTCCTTGACTAAAGAATATATCAAACGTCAATATTAATATGATGGTTAAATAATCAATTTT
Organism: Leuconostoc lactis; assembly: GCF_007954625.1. NCBI lineage: Bacteria > Bacillati > Bacillota > Bacilli > Lactobacillales > Lactobacillaceae > Leuconostoc > Leuconostoc lactis. The sequence goes on from NZ_CP042420.1 coordinate 80,947, forward strand.
TCGCCATGGTTCATGAAATAAAAAGGGTTTGAGACTTATTAATACTGCAACAAAAGTTATGATTTCAGTCCCTTCCGTAAGTCTTTGTAAAATTGTCAAATTTTGAATCGCCACTGGAGTATAAAACAAAACTATATGATACGTTAATTTAAAAATTATTCCTTGAATATTTTGCAGTATTAGGTAAACAAACGCCATTTTAACTAGTAGCATATAAAACCATCTTACATTTTTTCTATCACTAAAAAAATAAGAAAATGGAAAGTACCCAATCACTAAATAATAAGAGTAATTTTTTAAAATGGTGTCAATTATGCCTTGATTATATATCCGAGCTGATGACCATGCAATCAAAGGAATTATTATTAAAAAAAGGATAATTGGAACTGAAAAATTCATTTTTACATTTTCTGTTCCCTTCTTTGAAAGAAACAAGATTACTAACATTAGTAAAAATATAAAGAATTGAATTCTTTTAGAATACTCTGAGTTAGCATTTATAAGCCAATCATTAATTTTAGGAATTAAATCAAAAAAATAGAATTGTAAAATTAACAATATAGTAATTAATATCTTATATAGTCTATTAACTTCAATCATCGTATTTAACATTCCTTTTTATGAATTTTGTCCATAAATTTCTACCATCTTTAGTCAATATTATAAGCAATGAAATTATTACTAAACTTGAGACAATCGCAATGACTGCATTTAATATCAACTGCATAACTAAGTTTGATGAAATCCCCTTACTCCATTCAATTCCCTTCGTCACAATAACATATTCTGACACAATTGACATCAATCCCGTAAGAGCAGGTTTGAAGTATTCTTTAAAGTTCACATTAAAACCATATTTATACACTATATAGGGTTCATACCATAGTGGAAAACTGATAATCGAAATCGTTGTTCCTATTAGTATTCCTAGCATTCCCAGCTTTAGAACACCTGCAAAAAATATCGTTAACACTATATTAATCACTACTTCAATAATTGATTTCCATCTTTGTATCCATGCTAATCCGTATGCATCTATATAAGTTAAAGATGTTCTTCTATAAAGTTCTAAAGCAAAATTGAGAATAATAACGTTTGTTATGATATTCGACAACAAATAATTTTTCCCAATCCATAATTGAATGAAAACATTTGCTAGAGCCGTCAAACCGCCCACACAAACAACTGTAATGAAAATATTGATCAGATGCAAATTCCTATAATTATTATGATTTTTACTCAACTCATGACTCTTCGTTATTCCAATCGTTGAAGTTAATCCAGAAAAAAGTCGACTAATTAAGGAAACAAGCGTATTGACTATTAAGGCGTAGTTAGAATACAATCCAACATTAACAATACCGGAGAATGTAGCAATAAAGATATTATCCGTACCATAAACCACAACAGTCCCGAGTTTATTTGAAAAATTTCCAACAGTAAGCTTTTTAATTTGCTGCTTTAGATTATTTCCCAAATTATAGTTTGAAAGCTTTCTTTTAAGATATGGATATTCCTTATCAACCTGTCTTGCAATAACTATATTACTCAAAATATTAAAAACCGTCGTTGTTCCCGCGTACAGTAGAAAATTTCTAAACATAATGAGCATAAGCATTTGTACAATAGATGACATAAAGTTGAAAATTAGATAGTTCAACTGATTTTTATACACCTTTTGATCAGCATCAAACATCGAACGTTTATATGTTAAAAAATAACCTGAAACTGAACCCAATAAAAACAGAAAATACGTTATCGTCAACTCTATAACTTTTTCTTGGGAGCCAGTGATTTGGTTGTTAATCAAGAAATATGCACCAACTCCCAATACCAGTACAGCTAATCCTATTAATGCATACATTTTTTTGAACAAATGCATTAGTTTTATAACTGTTTCTTCATCATGCTCTTTTAATGGTTTATACAATGAGAAAATGATAGCACTACCGATTCCCAATTCAGTTAAAGATAACACACCTAAAACATTCGCAAATAGTCCATTATACCCTAGATATGTTTTCCCCAAAAAGTGTATAAAAACAGTTCTATTTATAAACTGCATCAAAGTATTTACTACCACAACAATCAGCCCTGACAGGCTGTTCATCAATATTATTTTTGTACCTACACGTTTATCCATTTATCCTCAAGATTCACTTCACAAAATTTTTCTAAATAAAATTAAAAAACTGTTTGTATCATTTCATGATATTCATAATAATTTTATTGATTTGCAACTGATTCAAGCGCTTTCTCAAACTCATTCGCACTACTTTCAAATGTTAGTGTGTTAACCAAATTAGCACCATTTTTAGCCAATTTGATTCGCATATCATCGTTTTCAAGAAGACGAATTATCTTATTTGCTAAATCTTTAAAGTCACCAACATCACTTAGTAAGGCTGTTTCACCATCAATTCCGAAATCATTGACGCCACCATTTCGTGTAGAAACCAATGCTGCGCCACTAGCCATAGCTTCAGTTGCGACTAAACCCCAACCTTCTGATCTGCTTGTGAATAAAAAAATTGATGATTGATTATATATATTAGATCTGAGTACTTTTTCGTCGGCTTTCTGTATATACTCAAAGCACTCTGGTAAATCATTTGGTCTGTTTGGATTACCAAAAAATATAACTTTCAAATCTGGAAACTTATCATGCACAATCTTCAAAGCTTTTATACCAGTCAGTACATCTTTGCTTGTGCTTGGATGATTCAACAGACTTATAACATGACCTCTTTCTTCAACCGGTTTCTCTATATAAAAGCTTTCTGTTTTTACATAGTTTTTTACAAGTATCACTTTATTATCGTGTTTTCTAACCATGTCATACAGCCAACTTGAAACAACAATTTTCTGTATTTGCAATTCCCAGGCTGCGTCAACAATCTTCTTTTCAGAAAATAGTTTCTCATCTGCTTGAATAAAATAAATTATCTTTTCTAATTTTTCTACTTTTCTTGAAACATTTAATGCAATACCAAAATCAGTCGCAATAATAATATCTCTATTTTTAAATGTATTTTTTTTTAATGAGTAGTTGGCATTTAATCTAATAGATGCATTCAAATCAAACCAAGTCAAACTTTTTTGACTTGATTTCCTCCTAAAAAATTCAACCAAGCGGACGGCATGTTTGACAAAATTAAATTTCCTTTGCTTATATGGTGTATCAGCCAAAAAAGTAATTTCAACATTATGCCCTTTTTCAGCTAAATAGTTCGCATATTCATAAATTATTTTTCGCCCACCTGAAGCAGTGTCATCATGAAATCTCATTACAATTGAAATTTTCATATTTCTCCCTCTCTAACCAAATAAATCAATGAATCGCTGTGTTGATTTTTTCATATTTTCAAGCTGAAATTTTTGTTGTGCGACAGCACTTTTAAATGACTGCTTTGTTGATGTATTCTGATGATGTTTCACAACGATTGACGGATCATATTTGGAAACGAGTTTTAACTCTCTCATTTTTCGGTCTAAAATTTCAGTTTCAAAGTAGAAAAAAGTTCCTTCGTCAAACGGTGTATTCAACTGATGAAAAAAACTTTTTGAAAAGACTAGTAAAGAACCATGTAGAACTACATTCTTTTTCATCACATCGTGGCGTGATTTATTTGATTGCCTAATATTTAAAACATAACGTCTTAAACCACGAATTCTTTTTAGATTGGCCCTAATCAAAAACATTAATTTGTTTTGATTCAATAATTTTTTCGAGTGTTGATGTATTGCTTCTACTTCCGACAATGAATACCCTGTTTGCTTCTTCGGATTTTGATGAATGCCTGTCTCAGGTACAAAGATATCTGGTCCTAATAAATCAAAAGTTTGTTCGTTATAGGACTGTTCAACCAATTGATTAAAATCACTTTGTAAAAATTCAATATCATTATTTGCTAAAACTAAAAAATCCGGATTATATTTTGTAACAGCAAAGGCAATACCTAGGTTATTACCTTTGGCATAACCTAAATTTTCTTGGTTCAAAATAACATCAACGTTTTGATTATCAGCGAATATTTCTTTTAATTTAACACCTGATTCATTTGGTGATGCATTATCCACGATTACTACTTGATTATCACCATCTAATTCATTTAAAATATGTTGCGTTTCATGAATTGTTTCATCCAACGATTGATAATGTAAAATCACAAAAACAAATTTATTGGACTTCAATATGTGATTTTTTATGTTTTGGTTCTTCACTGGCGTAATTTTCTCCGTATAGCTGCTTCAAATAGTTATCATATAATGCTGGTACCAAAAAATGCGTATCTTCAAACGGCAGAAATATGCCCTCTCCGAAATATTCGTTCGGAAACATCTCTTTATCAAACAAAGAACCGGTAATTGTTCCTACCCACTTTGACCCTTTAAGCTGATTTTTACGATAAACTTTATCAATTTTGTCATAAATTTGGTTTTGCGTAAAGAAATGTTTAATTCCAGTTTTACCCAGTAGATCAATCGCAAGTTGCTTTTTCTTTGAATGAATGACAATCGTATCTTCTACCTCTCTTGTAAATACGGCACCCATTCCACGTAACAGCATGACATGATATTTGTATATTTGACGTCCAAACTTGGTTTGAGGAACACCATCTAATGGTAGAACATCAATAATTGAGAATCCCAAGTGATTGTTAGTGGGTAAACCTTCTTGTTTCCGGTAACTTTCCTTAACCAGTACTCTTGGAAAATAAGCATGAATTTCATCACCTTTACGATAATTAGCCAACCAAAAACGTTCAGACCAATCTCCCGAAAGTAATGCCATCAATTGCTCAAATTGGCCTCTAGGAACTGCAATATCCATATCATCATCCCATGGAATAAAGCCTTTATATTTGACCGCACCCATGACAGATCCGCCACGTAAAAAAAATTTGATGTTATTTTCATCAGCAATCTGTTTAATTTCTTTTAAGGCGTCTAATTCTAGTTGTTGTATTTGAGATAAATTATTTGTCATCTAATTTCTTTCCCTAATCAATTTCGCCGGTACGCCAGCATAAACACCATATGCTTTTGTATCTTTTGTCACCACCGAACCAGCAGCAATGACTGTTCCCTTTTTAATTGTTACACCAGCCAATACTGTCACTTTTGCACCAATCCAGACATCATCTTCAATAACCACATCTTTTCGAGTTACACCTTGCAATCTTATCGGTTCCGTCAGGTTTTCAAAATTATGATTTTCTGAATGCAAAGAAAAATATGGGCCAATGATTACATCATTTCCAATCGAGACAAAACCTCGGACACTAATCAACGCATTCTGAGCAATACCCACATGATTTCCAATAGAAATACCTTCTCCTAGGTCAGTCATGACGCCATATCCTTCAATCATAGAATATTCGCCGAGAGAAAAATTATCGCCAATTGTAACATTTTGTCTAACATTTGCATTAATTGTTGAAAAATCAGACAATGTTATTCCATTCCCTAACTTTATTTTCTTTTTTCCTGAGAGTGACACACTTTTCCCTTTGAATAAGAGCGGTCCTGACTTAGATAAAAACGGTTTCGTGAATACTCCTCTCAAGAGCATATGCACTCTTTTTAAAAGAATCCCTCCAAATGCAAAAAAACTTAGATTGGAATCAATAACGTATGGTGACCCTTTTAACTTCGATATAATTTTTTCAATTAGATGCATCATTCAAGTTACCTTTTCGTTCTAACAAATAGTTATAAACAGTCCCTGGTTCATCTGTAATGTTCTTATAAGTTATTTTTTGTAAAGGAAAATCTGAGAATATTCTCTCGACTTCAGATTCCTTATTTTTTTTATTTAACAAATACATAATTTGCAACGGTACAGCATTGGGAATCTTCAATACTTTTTGATACTCATCATCGTGAAATTCATAAACCAAGTGCCAAATAATATGAAAAATAAAATAATCTACAGCGAAATCATATTTTCTCCAATATGCGTATAGAATTTCCCTCACTTTTAAGAGCGTTGGTTCATTCGATCGTGAATGAATTAACCAGTTTGAAATCCAAATACTATTGCCCATTTGTCCAGGTCTCATATTTTGAAAAAAGAATGTTTGGTTACTTTTTAAAATCTTTTCAAGTAGTGGAAATTTTTTGTCTAACACAATTGTTGAATCGAACCATGTACCACCCTTTTGTATTAATAATTCCATACGTACAATATCAGAAAAATGAACATTTGATATCAAACCATTTTGCCACTTTGCCATGATATCTTCAGGAATATCAACATATTTGCCAAAATTCTCTTTTGTTAGAACAATAACTTTATAGTCGGGAAGTGCATCCTTAATACTTCTTATAGACATTTTTACGATATCTGGTGCTTGATCGATCCCTTGCAACCACATTGTCCAAATGATATTACTCGTTTCTCCTGATTTTTGAACCAATGGTTTTTCAAGAATATTTAGGTAATTTTTTCTAAATTTATTCTTCACCTTCAACATTTTATTCATTTGGATAAGCTCAAAAGTTGTCTTGCTTATCCCCAAGGTCATAATATTAAAAATAGTGTTCCAAATCATTCCTGCCGCCAAGAACTGTCTTAATTGATCTCTAATGCCCCGTTGTTTAATTTTTTTTAAAATTTTTTCCATCTTACAAAGTGTTTTTGTCAAACATATCAATTAATTCATTTGAAACATTTGATCTAACCTTTCTAATAAAAAGATCTCCATCCAACTTTGCTGCCTTAATCTCTTTCAGATCCGATTCAGAATTATTCCACACCTTAATATACTTACCATCATATCTAAAAAAGTGTAAATTTCGAACATTTACGAGACCAGGTGTATTTAATTTCCCTTTAGCTACAAATTTATGATTTAAATTCGCATACTGAGCTAGAGTGTTAAAGTAAATTTCATCTGGCTCAAATGTATTTTTCAATCGTCTATCTAGTGCTAAGCCCAATTCGCCACCATTAATCTGATATGAGAAATATTGAAACATTTCCTTAGTGAATGCGATAAAATTAGTACCACCGTAAATAATATACTTATTTCCATTAAAATTTAAATATGAACTTTGCAGTGGAAAAGGTAATTTTGCAAAAATACGATTCAAAATTTTTTTCAATGAATTTATATTATCAAACATCCACGGATATGACGTTCTGTTTGAAAAATACTTAATTTTATTACCCGAAAGTTGAACTGTTTTAATAAATTCTTCATTACTGTGTACTTCAAAAAATTGATCAATTTTTTCGTTACTCTGAATTGGATAATCTAATCCCGACATAAAAATATATCTATCAAAAGAATCGTTTGAGACATTGATTAGCTCTTTCATTGCCTCAACCATACTCCAACCACCCCAAAAAATTGCATGGCGGTTTGTTGTCATTGTTACATTTGGATGTGCTTGAATTTTTTCAAATTTTCTAATATCACTTTTTTGATCCAAATGAATATATATATGCCAATCATCTTGAAGTGACAGCCTATTTACCAACTTAAGAAGCTGTTGAGGATCATCGTGAGCAAGTATTAAATAGGCTATTTTCATATGTTATTCTCTCCTAGAAATTTTCGTTCATATTCATCATTGATTTTTTCCCAGGTATATCCGCTCTCAATAATTGCTTTAGCACTTTTTTCGTTTTCTACAAGTTGCACACTTGAATAACTATCTGCCTGCTTTATAGTATTTGCTAAATCTCCGCTATTTTTGTTCCAGTATAGTGCTGCATCATGAGCGACATCTCGGTTGAAACCAACATCCACAAGTAAATTAAGCTGAGTACTCGATAATGCCTCTAGCAAACTTGGGTTTGTGCCACCAACTTCATGGCCATGTAAATAAGCATATGCATTTTCACGAATATATCGAAGTAGCGGTTGATCATAGACTGTTCCAACAAACTTAATGCGCTTATCCTGATCAAATCTTGTTTTTTGTAATAAATCTTGATAGAATTTATTTTTTTCGACATTCGTGACAATCACAAGATCTTTAGGCGAATCTGAAATCATAAACTCACGAATCATTGTTTCATAGTTATTTTCCGGTACAAAACGACCAACAATGAGATAATACCCATTCTCTGAAATATCATGCTTCTTATACCACGACCTGATACTCTCATCTGTACTCTTCAACGTTGTCGGAATTGTATCTGTACCGTAGGCAATAAAAGTTGTTTGTGGTTTAAATGGTGCGTACTCATCTAAGATATATTCTTCAATTTTTCGATTATCAGCAATCACAAGATCAGCATGCTTAATCATGCCACGCTCAGAAATTTTCCAATATTTTCGTACTGGTAATGGCCACTTAGCGCGTTTCCATTCATGCCCATCTGGGTTAATAAAATAAGAACCGCCCAATGCATGAATTTGCTTAACATAATGACCCATAAATGGCCCTATACGTGCGGCTAAAATATAGAAAATTGGTGCTTCAGCACCAATTTCTTTAGCATTTCGAATCGCCCATTGTAAAGATTTAATATCATATAAAATAGCTTGTGCCGGTCCGATATTAGGTACATCAATTGAGAAAACTTCGGCATTATTATATTCAAATATATCATTAGCCTCACTCAGTTCAGAGTTATCTCGTCGTGATGCAACATGATACTTAATCTCGTCTGTTTGTTGCCCTGCTGTCAGCTTGTCAACAAAAGTTTCATAGCCCCCATAGCGCGCTGGAATACCCTTTGATCCAATAATGTAGATATGTTTCATTTTAGTATGCTCCATTTTTATCACTAGGGAAAATTAGCCAAACCGTTTTCGCCAAAATGACAATATTTAACCATACTGAGCGACGTGCAATATAGTCTAAATCAAGAGCAATCATCGTATCAAAATCAACATTGCTTCGACCATTAACTTGCCAAAGACCGGTCAAACCTGGCTTTACTTTAAGTCTTTTCTTTTCCACCGCTGTATATTTCTCATACTCTTCTTCCAGTGCTGGTCTAGGCCCGACTAACGACATATCGCCTTTGAGCACATTCCAAAACTGTGGCAATTCATCCAGTGAATGCTTACGGATAAATTTACCAACAGGTGTAATACGTGGATCATCCTTCATTTTAAACATGCCTTCAACGTCACTTTGGGCCATTAATTCTTGCCGAATAATTTCTGCATCAACAACCATTGAGCGAATTTTCCACATAACAAAACGCTTCCCATGTAATCCAACACGTTCTTGTTTAAAAAATACATTGCCACCATCTTTTTTAACGAATAGGCTGATGATTAATACTGGAATCGTAGAGATAACTAAACCAATTAATGCACCAACAATGTCTACTAATCGAATAGCAAATTCTCGAACTCTTAATTTCACTCTCTATCTCCCGTAAAATACTGCTAACTACTACTTGGTATCTCCATAACCATATCCGTAGCCATATCCGTAGCCATATCCAGTACCCGAATTTTTCCTACGAGTAGTATCGTTATAGATAAATCCTAGCACTGGTGCATCGGCTAATTTCAACATATCTGTTGTGCGTTGCAAGGCACCCTTCGTTGTCTGTCTCCCACTCACAACGACAGCGACCCCATCCATCTTACTCATCAAGACTTGTGCATCAGTCACCATCAAAAATGGTGGGACATCAAAAATGACCAAATCATATCGTTGACGTAATTCAGCAATCAAGTTCGTCATCCGACTCGAAGCCAACAACTCTGCTGGATTTGGTGGCACAGGTCCAGATGCAACGACATCTAACGACGCCATTCGTGTATGATGGATAATTGATCCCGCATCACTATTGACATCAGCAAGATAGTTCGTTAAGCCATGATTATCGGTAACACCAAAAGTTCGCGCTACTGTTGGTCGACGTAAATCCGTATCAACCAATAGGACTCGCTTACCTTGTTGGGCGTAAACCACCGATAAGTTCGCTGTGATTGTTGACTTCCCTTCCGATGGTAATGCCGATGAGACAAGTAATGTTTTGACATTCCCCTTGGCAACTGATGCAAAGTCAATATTCGTACGAATTGTACGAAATTGCTCAGAAACCAGATTTTTCGGTTCCGCTGCTGCAATTAAGCGCGCACCATCCATCATTGTTTCAACCGATAAACCATCACGACCAGTTTTATACTTTTTCTTAAAAAATACCATGTTAATTCCCCATTAGTCTTTCTGCAAGCGACTCAAACGTGAACGTGAATGCAAACCATCGTGTTCTGCGTTGACTGCGTTTGCCATCGACATATCGAAATGCTTAATCTTTCTAATATGACCAACAGCACCTAGGTTAGTTAGCCCAAAGAGTTGTGAGACTTCATCTGGACTCTTCACTGTTGTGTCAGACAATTCTTTTGCCAACACAACTAAGAATGTCAAGCCACCAAGCAACATAAGACCCGCTAAAGCAAAGAGTTTCTTATTTGGCGCAACAGGCACATTACTTACCTTGGCCGAATCAATAATAGACACGTTATTAATTTTCATAAAGTCGCCAATTTTATTTTTGAATGAATCAGCGACTGTATTCGCTACGACAGCAGCTTCCTTGGCATTCTTAGCCTTCACATTAATTGAGAAAACTTGTGAGTTTTGCTGGTTAGAAATTGATACCATGTTTTTCAACTGATCGACTGATAAGTTGTAAGGCTTCTGGGTTGAGGGCTTCGTAATTTCTTCTTGCGCTGGGGCAATTAAGCGCTGTGTCCCATCAGCTAAAGTTCGATATTCGGCTGGTTTCGCTTCTTGAACCACGATTGGTTCTGGGTGCTTCAATGTCTTAGATACATCCCCCAAGACATTACTTGAAATCACCAAGTTCTTATAGGTGTTAATAATCTGCACATCGGCTTGTTGATCAGACAAGTTCACTGAACCATTATTGTTATCGTTTGAACGGTTAACCAGCATACTGGTTGAAGCACTATACGTCGGTGCAATAACAAATTCAGCAATCCCAAAACCCAGACCCGCGCCAATAACGGCCATAACCAAAATGGCCAAAAAATGCTTGCGGATAATGTCCCATAGTTGTCGTAACTCAAGTACGTTATTCATTGTGTATTAATCCTTTATTCTTTTATTAAAACCGGTTGCGTAGCCAACGTTTGACAATTGGTGCTGGCATCAAACGCTCAATGGGACGACCATCAATAATGGCTTCCGCATTCAACGCAAATAGGTCACTGATTTCAGCACCTTGTTGCTTCCGCAACTTGGCAAAAGCTGCCTGCATGTTATATGTTCGATTCGGCAAATCATGCACATCCGAGACAAACACATGCCCCAGATTATGTGACACAATCGCCTCAGCAAACTTTTGTACCTTTTTCCCAAATACGCCAACATACGAACTCGCCGTTACCTGGGCAATCGCCCCCCGTTCAACCAATTGATACAGAATCTCTGGTTGTGCCATCAGCTTCGTATTGCGTTCTGGATGGGCAATTTGTACCGTAATACCCCGTTGCATCAAGTTAAAGATCATGTCCGCACTATAAGTTGGCACATCATCATCTGGAAATTCCAGGAGTAAATACTGATTCCCTTCATCTGCAAAGAGAATCTCATCTGCTGCTAAATCATCTATTAGCTCACCATTAATCCGAACTTCTTGCGACGGAAAGACTTGCAAGGGAATTCTCTCTTGATCTAACATCGTTTGGAAGTCAGCGGTTAAGGCTACCACCTCCGCCTTATTATTGCGATAACGCCCATTCATATGATGTGGCGTCATTAACATCGCTTCAATGCCTTCCGCCACCGCCTCACGCGCCATCCGTAACGAGGCACGCATAGAAGCCGAACCGTCATCAATATCCGGTAGCAGATGACTATGTAAATCGATCATACTCGCTCCTTAATTTCGTATTACTATTACAAGTTTAATATTACTATACCAAGTCAAAGACTCGCATATACTAAACCATACCATGTGAAAATTTCAACATTATTACAGTTATAAAACAAAAGTTTCTTTTTGTCATATTACGGTTTGAGCAAGGTTATTTTCTCTCATATAACTTTTTTAATCCATAATAAAAGCGAACCGCTTACGCACGTTCGCTTTTCGAAATTTCGACTTTCTTTTTGTAAGAAAATATTAAGCTATACAACATAACCGCCACCAATGCCAAATTCGACGCGTTTAAGGCAACGTATTCCCAGCAGCCATATAAATATCGTACCAATCTTGTCGTGTTAACGTGACGTTATCACCATCAGTCATATCTTTAATGTGTTGCTCGCTCATTGAACCAATGATAACTTGCATGTTGGCTGGATGCCGTAAAATCCAAGCCACCGCAATCGCACTCTTACTCGTTTGGTATTGATCCGCCAAGCGACCGAGTTCGGCATTTAATTCTGGAAAATCAGGGTTATCCACAAACACGCCACCAAAAAAACCAAATTGCAATGGTGACCAGGTCTGTATCGTCATGTTATGAATACGACTATACGCTAACAACTCCGCATCACGCATCGTCGCTGCATCATCGGTCATATTGACATGAATCTGCTGATCAATCATACCGGTGTGCATAATCCCGAATTGTAGTTGGTTGACAATGAGGGGTTGCTGAACGGCAGTTTTTAACAATTCAATATCTAATGAATTTTGATTTGACACCCCAAAGTAACGTACTTTACCACTTTTCTCTAAGTAGTTGAATGCTTCAGCAACTTCGACCGGTTCAACTAACACATCCGGTCGGTGCAACACAAAGACATCTAAGTAATCCGTCCCAATTCTGCTGAGTTCGTCTTCTACTGACTGGATTAAATTGGCTTTTGAAAAATCCACTCTTTTGAAGCCATCCCCCCGAACAATCCCACCTTTAGACTGAATGAGAATACTGTCCCGCGCAACGTTAGCATTTTTTAACGCACGGCCGAATGTACTGGATGATTGACCATCACCATAAATATTTGCGGATTCAAAAAAGTTAATCCCATTGCCAATGGCAGATTCAACCGCCCTTTGCGCCTCAAGATCACTTCGCGTACCCATACGCATGACACCAAGTCCAATTCGGGAAGCATTTAGTTCACTAACGCCTAGCTTAATCTTCTGCAATATTCTCACCTCATTCTGGAGATACCTGATTGGTTTAAAAACGCGCAACAACTATTGACTGACAAGTCATATATCTAGTATTATAGCGCATGCTATCATAGACAACTAATGTTCTGTTTCTATTTATAATGTTAAACCATAATAAAGGCGAACACCTTATGAGCGTTCGCTTTTTGAAATGTTTACTTTCTTTTGATAAGAAAATATTAAACCATACAACACAATCGCTGCCAACACCAAAGTTGTCGCAACCGTGTTCCAACCATGCATGACTTGAATACTTTCAGCAGTCGGTGTGCTAGCCGTCGTCATGATGAAAAAATCTTGAATCGTATGCCCATCTCTGAGAATGATCACGGAAGCCAAGACCATCAGTAAAAATTGCGTCAGAATACTGCCAATATTTTGCAAAGTGTACTTGACCCAGAGTCGCTTATCTTCTGGGATGGGGTCTGTCGCTTGATAGCTCGTAGTTAACCAGCCATTTAACGTCCCCTTAAAGAGACTCACAATGAATAACCCTATCGGGAACAACGGCGTCCCTAAGATGATCAGCAATCCCGCAACAATCCCAACCAACGAGCGACGCTTGATGTCTGTCCCGAGCAACGCCATCCCCTTCGGTGCCAATAACGTACCCAATACATATGGTAAGTAAAAGTAGAAAAAAGCTTCGCGATGCCCGTAAAAAGCCGCTGTATACAGCGAGCTAAAGAGAAACAAATAATTCCCCACCGCGCCATTAATCAAGGTTAAAAACAACAACTGATTCGGCACGTTGCGTTGGACTTTTCGTCGCCAGAAAGTGACTAATCCAACCGTTAATAGGGCAATAAAGAAGAAACTGTTAATCACGGCATCAAAAGCCAGCGTATCCGCCAGCATCTGACTCGAGCGCAAGCCAAATAGTAAGATAAAGAACACAACAAATAAGATCAGATAACGATATGAGGTCTCTGCTAAGTCATCGGCATCGACTTGATAATGGGTGATGACGTTTGGCGTTTGCAACGCCAAGCCATACATCACGCCATAAATCACAAAGAATACGAGGTACTTAAATCCTGCTGGCAATAGCAGCGCCAAGCAACACTAACATCACCAGTGATCCGACCATATTCCCGCGTAACACCGCATCTCTTGTCTTCCAATACTGACCAATTGCCGCATTAGCTGGTGGCAACCACGCCCCACTTAATCCAAGGAAAAAGCCCGCCACAATAAAACTGGGAAAGTACAGTATCCCTAAGATACCAAAGCCACACCCCAGCAACCCACAATAGAGCGCCAACTTTAGCAAGCTCAAACTATGTAATCGTGTCTTAATCCCTCGAATAAAGAAAATCCCCGTCATCCGAAACGTATAAAATAAGACGAACGGTAAAACAGTGAGTAACGACTGCCCATTACTGAGCTGAATTAACAGCATAAAAGGTAAGACGATAATCGTGCTACTTAAGATAGTCAGGGCGGATTTCCCTACAATTGGCAGTTGATTGGTCATAACGGTTTGTCCTCGTATGCAAAACGCGTCATGACATCACGTCTTAGGGTAAAGAAAAAGTCCAAGCAATCGCTTGGACTTTTTGTCATGATCACATGATTTGATTACTCAGATTCATGTTTAATATCGTCTAAGAGATCGCGTTCCTGCTTTGACAGTGGTCGCTTCTCTAATAGATCCGGCCGACGTAACCACGTCCGGCGTAAGGATTCTTTTAATCGCCATTCGGCAATTTTAGCATGGTTCCCACTCATCAAAACTTCCGGTACCTTACGGCCCCGAAAATCAGCAGGTCGCGTATATTGTGGAAATTCCAACAAATTATCTTGGAATGAGTCTTCCTCAGCACTCACATTATTACCTAAGACATCTGGTAAAAAGCGCGCCGTGGCATCAATGATGACCATCGCCCCAAGCTCTCCCCCTGTCAACACGTAATCTCCCAATGAGATTTCATCGTCAACGAGCTCGCGAATGCGTTCGTCATACCCTTCGTAATGTCCTGCAATAAAAGTGATATGTTCTTTTTGCGCTAATTCTTCCGCCACATGGTGGTCAAATTTACGCCCTGCGGGATCGAGTAGCACCACGTGTCCCTTATCACCTGCTGCTGCTTCAACGGCAGCCATCGCATCAAAGATTGGCTGCGCCATCAAAAGCATCCCCGCACCACCGCCAAAAGGATAATCATCGACATTATTGTGCTTGTTTTCCGTATAATCACGAAAATCCGTCACATGAAAGTCTAATGCCCCTTTGTCAATCGCTTTCCCCAAAATCGATTGTTTCAACGGTGTAAACATATCTGGAAATAAACTTAAGACATCAATTCGCATTAATCTAATAATCCTTCCAACGCATCAATCGTGATGCGCTTATTGTCGACATCAACGTCTTTTACCACGTCATCAATCATCGGAATTAATGCATCTTTTTGCCCTGGTCGCTGCACAACCCAGACATCATTAGCCCCAGTGGTCATAATTTCTGACACCACACCGATGTCGTTACCGTCTAAGTCAAATACACGACTATCTATAATTTCGTCGTAATAGTATTCATCATCCCCTAGTGTCTCGCGTGCATCGCCATAGACATAGACATCATGTGTTTTATATTTTTCGATATCATTAATGTTGTTCACGCCTTCAAAAAGCACTAACCACATATTCTTGTGCAACCGCGATGACTGTACCTTAAATGGCACAAAGCCATCTTTTGTTTCAACTTGTAGTTCAGCACCTTTTTTGAAGCGCTCATCAGCAAAATCGGTAATCGCTAAGATTTTAACTTCACCACGAATCCCGTGGGTGTTGACAATTGTGCCAACTTTAAAATAATTTTCTTTTGTCATAATAGTATTATAGCATAGCTTTTATGACCACTGGCAAGTGTTGTGCTTAGGCGTGACGGTGTGACCAAGTGAAGTATTGGAAAATCTTTACAACACCCACAATGATCATCGCCAAACCAAGTAGTAGCCACAAGATTGCTGCACCGATAAGTGGTGAGAATAGCAATACAATACCGGCCAATAAGCTAATCAAGGCTGAAAATACTGCCCAGCCCTTACGTTCAAAATACTTCAATGAGGCAAAGGTTACAATAGCTTCAACGATCCAAGTGATACCAACCAACAAACCAACGATTAAGAATAGGTAAGCTGTTGCTGCATACAAGTTGATGAAGCTGAAGACACCAGCCACCAAGTAGATCACACCAACTAAGAAGCTACCTAAACGTGCCCAAGCTGATTCGTCATCATGTGTACCGATTGCTGCAACGTAGGCTGCACCAATGGCAATAAAGGCGATACCAACCATGATAGTAACTGCTGCTGCTGTACGATTTGGCCAAAAGACAATCATAAGACCAAAAATCAAAGATAGTAGACCTTGAAGCCCTACCATCGAGCGCAACTTCGTATAAAATACGTCTGACATTTTATTCTCTCCTCCTATATCGCTATTATAACCCTTGCAACCATTGTTGTCGGTTGCCACACAGCCAAAGGTATTGAATTTGATGTCGTTACGTCTTTTGTCATACCACATAATCCGCTATATTGTATTGCAACAAACATAACGACCGCATTCCCCATTAACTGCATCACTCAGACAGTCAGAATTGAAATAGGTAAATGTCATACGTTTAGCATTATAGCACTATTATTTTAAAAGTAAACCCCTTTTTTAAACTTTTTTAGCACTCTGACTTGAAGTGTGCTGAAAGCTGTGATTTAACGCAAATTTTCCGGTATATCTAATGCTAGTAAAGCTTGTTTGATATCGGGACCGTAAGCATATTTGCCGATGCCACCCTGCTTTGGCAAAATCCGATGACAGGCATTGATAATGGTCAGCGGATTCTTCCCCACGGCCGTGGCAACTGCCCGAATCGCCTTAGGATAATTGGCCCGCGCTGCTAGATCCGAGTATGTGAGCGTTTCAGTTGGCGCCATCTCATGTAAGGCCGTCCAGACAGCCTGTTGAAACGGCGTCGCCCGCAAATAATTAATCTTAATCGCCTGAAAATCCACCGACTCCCCAGCAGCATAACGCCGAAATAGATCTAGTTCTGGCACATGACCCGCTTGAATCGTTGTTGTGGGATAGTCTGCTAAAAATTCTTGGCGCCCATCATCGGCTAAACTCACAAAAACCACGGCATCATCTTGCTTAAATACCGTCAGTTGTCGTTGTAAAAATGGCATGGTCTCGTAAATAATCATGGCTTAATTTTAGCATAATGCGTGATAATACATAAAAAGCACGCCTAGCGGCGTGCTTTTTTATCTTACTTTCGCTTTAATAATCCGAAGATCACCCCAGAAATTACCGCCCCAATCGCGATGAAGAGCAAGTACAAGAGTGGTGAACTCGTCAAGGCAATCACGAAGATTCCACCATGCGGTGCAAGTAACTTAATCCCAGTTAAGCCAACCAAGCCACCAGCCACTGCTGATCCGACCATGAAGCTTGGAATGGCACGGGCTGGATCGGCGGCAGCGAATGGAATCGCACCCTCCGTAATAAACGATAGCCCCATGACAATGTTAGTCAATCCAGCTTCACGCTCTTGCTTGTCAAACTTATGCTTAGACATCAGCGTTGCGACGAAGACAGCCAATGGTGGCACCATCCCACCAGCCATGACAGCCGCCATAATATTTGAGCCACCAGTTGCAACTGTCGCAGCTAACGTGCCTGTCCCAAAGACATAGGCAGCTTTGTTAATCGGACCACCCATATCCACCGCCATCATGCCACCTAGCAGCGTGCCAAGCAACACAGCGTTGGTACCACTTAAGCTCGACAAGAAGTTATCAAGGCCTTGGTTAATCCCTGACATTGGAATGTTGATGAACAACATGGCAAAGCCAGTTAGTAAGACACCCAGCACAGGATAGAACAAGATCATTTTAATCCCATCAAGCGACTTAGGTAAGTTGTTAAAGAGTTTCTTGAGGAGCAAGATAATCCCACCGGCCAAGAAGCCACCGACCAAAGCACCCAAGAAACCTGACGGAATTGGCATATGCTTGGCATCTAGTCCAACGTTATAAATATTATACCCGTTGGCTGACAAGGCGCCTGCGACGAATCCAGCGACCAAACCTGGCTTTTCGGCAATCGAGTAGGCAATATACCCTGCTAACACTGGCAACATGAAGCCAAAGGCAGCGCCCCCAATTTGCTTAAAGAAGGCCGCCATCGGATGATAAGTCCCCAAGCTTGATAGCATATCTTTTGGCACACCAAGACTTTGGTCAATCAAGAAGGCAAACGCAATCGCAATTCCGCCACCAATCACAAACGGCAACATGCTCGATACACCGCTCATCAAGTGACGGTAAAAGGCTTTTCCAATTGATTGAGACGTTTCCGCCTCTTTTTGCTTTGGTGCATCACTATGGAAAATTGGTGCCTGTTTGTCTAAGGCCAGATTAATCAATTCTTCTGGCTGTCGAATACCATATGCCACTGGTCGGTTAATCAACGGCTTGCCATCAAAACGGGTCATTTCAACGTTTTTATCAGCGGCAATAATCACCCCTTGCGCCTCAGCGATATCAGCATCACTCAAACGATTACCAACGCCACCGGCCCCGTTGGTTTCTACCTTAATACGTATGCCCAATTCAGCGGCTTGCTTTTTCAAGGCTTCTTCGGCCATGTAAGTATGAGCAATCCCTGTCGTACAAGCTGTCACAGCGACCAAGAATGGTGCATCCTGTGCCACCGTCACCGTTTCTGGCGGCGTCACTTCTTGCTCTGTGAACAATTCAACCACTGCTTCTGGCGTTTGTGCTGCTTTCAGCTCGTCCATAAAGCCATCTTGGAGCAAGAAGCGTGACAAACTGGCCAAAGCTTCCAGATGCGTATTATTGGCATCCGCAGGGACGGCAATCATAAATAACAAATGTATTGGCTGGCCGTCCATGGCGTCGTATTCGACCCCCTTTTCTGAACGGGCAAACACAACTGTGGGTAGTTTAACGGCACTGTTTTTGGCATGCGGCATGGCAATGCCATCCCCTAATCCGGTCGTTGTCTGGGCTTCACGTGCCAAAATACCCTGCATAAAGGCTTGTTTGTCAGTAATGCGACCAGCGTCATACAGACGGTCAATCATTTCCTCAAAAGCTGCTTGCTTGGTGGTGGCCTTCAGGTCCAGTATCATAACGTCGGTTACTAACAAATCGCTGATTTTCATGATGTTTCCTCACATATTATATTGGTGTGACACGAACTTGTTGATAAATTGATGCAATTGTTGCTTTTGTGGCGATATCATCGCTGAATGCCGTGGCTGTCCCACTGGCAACCGCCATTTTAAAACTTTCAAGCACATCGGCTGTTTGCAGCCAAGTGCCAACGAAACCGGCAATCATTGAATCGCCAGCACCGACCGAATTTTTCACCGTGCCAGCCACAGGGGCGGCGAAGTAATCACCATCGGGTGTTAGGAGTAGTGCGCCGTCACCAGCTAAAGAAACAATGGCCAATTGCGCGCCATCAGCAAGTAATTGGTGTCCCCAATGTTGGACAGCGGCTTGGGTGGTCAGGGTTGTGTGATACAGTTGGGCCAACTCATGCCGATTTGGCTTCACCAGCAACGGGTGCTGGCTCAAAGCAGCTTGAAGTGGTGTACCCGTCGTATCGATCACAAATTGCGCTTGGTGTTGGGTAATTTTTTCAATGATTTGTTGATAAGTATCCGAATCTAAACTTTTAGGCACACTACCAGACAAAATCACCGTATCATCTGCTGTTAGCTGATCAAATTGTTGCAAGAAAGTTGCTAATTCATCCGGCGTAATCTCTGGGCCAGTCGCGTTGATTTCCGTTTCCACATCGGCTTTAATTTTTAAATTAATCCGTGTGTTACCCGCAATGGTCGTAAAGGCTTGTTTGAGGTGTGGTTCATTTAACGTCGCTTGCAGGTGTTCACCGGTAAACCCGCCAATGAAGCCTAACGCGGTATTGTCGATGCCCAAATGGCTTAATAACCGACTCACGTTGATCCCCTTACCACCTGGAAATAATGTTTGCGAGGTTGACCGATTGGTTTCCCCCAGGGTCAGGACGGGTAAGCGTGTGATGTAATCCAATGATGGGTTTAATGTGACGGTATAGATCATTTTGTCTCCTCCGCTTCAATCACAGTCATGACTTGATGCAGTGCCTGACTTTGATCTGCTGTTAGTTGTGTGGTAATCAACGTGACTTGTGATAGATCAACCGCCTTGGCAAACGATGCCGTGCCAATCTTGCTGGCATCGGCTAAGACGTAGCTGGTTTGAGACCGTTCAACCACGGCCTTTTTTATCGCTGCCTCTTCTAAGTCCGGTGTGGTTATCCCAAAGTCAACGGACAAGCCGTCGGCACCAATGAAACTTGTTTGAAAGACCATGTGGTTAATTTGATTCACCGCCGTAGCGCCAATAACTGCATCCGTAGTTTGCTTGACCTGACCGCCAATGATCATCACCGGAATCATCAGATCAGATAGTTTAGCGGCATGATGCACCGAATTGGTCACCACCGTCACGGCTGGTTTTTTATCAGCCAGATAAGGAATCACCTCCCCAGTCGTGGTACCAGCATCTAAGAAAATCATTTCACCGCCTTTTAACTCGGCTGCCGCGCGCTTAGCGATTTGTTGCTTATCGGCTTGATAAATTGTGCGACGCTCAGAGACGGTCATGTTGTCCCGATCAGGCATGATCAATTCAACCCCACCGTGCACGCGTCGCACAACGCCTTCAGCAGCTAAGTCAGCCAAATCGCGCCGGACCGTCGAGAGCGACGTCTGCGTCGCCTTTTTTAATTCCTGTAATGAGACAAATTTATTTTTTTGAATAATGTCACGTAATCGCTTTTTTCTTTCTTCAACAATCATTGGTTATCCTCATTAAAACGTAAGCGCTTTCTTTACGCTATTATCATAACTTGATTTAATTTTAATTGCAACCTTTTTCTATCATATTCTTTCAAATACTACCAAATAAAAAGCAACCACTGTCGTGATTGCTTTGTTTATCTATTCCCAATGGGCTTTTTCAAAATGATCCGTTGCGCCGTGTAAATCATAATCGACGGCCTTCGCTTGTTCAATGGCACTTTCATGAAGTTTCCCAGTGCTTTGGTAAGCTTGCGCCACCAATTTCAGATAACTCACGAGTTCACCTGTCCATACTAATCGTGGATCATGGCCATACTGTAGCCAGAGACTATCGGCCGCTGGATCTAACCACTGACTAGCCCCATGATACGGGCGATCATCAATCAAAATCCCGCCAACAGAATGCACCAGCCCTTTATCATGGGTCAACGTAACCCGCTTGTAAAACGGACTATCCGGCCCATCACCAAAATGTTCGGCTAACCATAAGAGTTTATCTTGCCAAGCACTGGCGTTTTGCCACGGTGCTGTGGATAGAATATGTAGTTCATAGACTGTTGACAACGTCTGTACCGCTGCCACTGCACCGGGCATTGGTGGCAAATTCCGGAAAATACCGGGGATCTGATCCGGTTTGTCGACTTGTAATTGTTGCGTATCAATCGTGTTTAAAATGGCTAAGGTATCGACTAGCACATTATCCATATCTAAAAATAGTTTAGGCTTTGCTTGCATGTGAATTTCTCCATTAAGATCAAAGTTAAAGAAAGCGCTTCCAACTTTGGATAGTTTTATTATAGCGGATTTCGTGTCAGAAACAAAGCACAAAAAAAGCCGAAGCAATCGCTCCGACTTTTTGAGGTTGTTTTATACTAATGCCAACAATTCAGCCTTCTTAGCTGATGAAGCATATTCGATACCTTGGGCATCCAAGTATAGCTTGATTTCAACAACAGTGTTCTTTTCAGTTGGCTTTGCAACTGAAGCAGCAGGCTTTTCAGTAGCTGACTTCTTAGCAGCCTTAGCTTCAGCAAACTTTGCCAAAATACCAGCATGGCTCAACAAGTTGCGAACAGTTTCTGATGGTTGTGCACCATTGTTCAACCATGCCAAAATCTTGTCTTCATCCAATGTGATTTCTGCAGGTTGTGCGATTGGGTTGTATGTACCCACTGTTTCGATGAAACGGCCATCACGAGGTGAACGTGAATCAGCGATAACAACACGGTAGAAAGGACGCTTCTTGGCACCCATGCGCTTCAAACGGATCTTAACTGACATATGTAATGTCCTCCAAATTTCTTATGTGCTTTTTGCACGTTAATTTACTTTCTTATTATGCCACGATTTAAAAACCGTGTCAAGGGTTTTTACTTGACATCGATTAACCAGCGACGCACTTGAGCCACGACATCTGTATGTAAGTAGCGCAAATTAATGTAAGCAGCACTGTCACCGTGCCGGACCACGACTTGTAAATGCTGTGCTTGGCGTGGCACCATAAAGATACTTTGTGACGCATTCAGCCCCTGGATTTTGTCACGGCGCACATAATACTGACGTTTCGTAAACCACGGGGTCGTTTGAATTGCTAAGATATCACCAGCAATCGTTAACCGTTGATCACGCATACGCAACCAAGCCGCCGACAACCAAACTAACAGGAGCACGCCCGCCACTACCATCATCACTGTATCAGAAACACCGTTGTGCCAATGCCAATGGGATGCTAGTACCCAGTAACTCCCAAGCACGAGGCTTAAAACACCCAGTCCCCACCACAACGTATATTGGATTTGATAACGCAAAGCGTGTGGCACCGTTTTAACAGGTTGTAATGCGGGTAATGGCAAAGTTGGCAAGAACGGTCGTAGCACTTGTGTTGCTTCGGCTGCTTGAATCACTGGCATCAGCACAGTTTGGTGCGCCTCATTTTTATCTGACTTCACCGCTGACGCCAAAAAAACACTCACCGTCACCAAACGCAAAGCGCGGCGCAATAACGATTGTTCCAACTGGATAGCTTGCACGCGCGTTGTCCGCAACTGCATGGTGTGCTTAGTCAATAAACCACGCGCAATAGCCAGGTGCTGGCCAACACGGGTCAACGTAAACCCATAATACTGGTTATAAATTTTAAGAAAAGCCACGCCAATGCCTAAAAAGATGACTACAGCAGTCAACATCGCGTAAAACATCAGGCTGCCACCGCTTAACCAATGATCTAAGCCAGCCATCACACTTTCTGGTAGATGATTACTCACTTCAGATAACAGGGTCAAAATGACACCAATAATCCCCAAGCTACCAAATGACGTCAAGGCGTAACGGATTAAGGCCCGTTGGTCGATCTGATACGTGGCACTCGCCTGCGGTTGTGCTGTCGTCGTTGTGTCAACACTGGTGGTTTGCGCCGCTTGTCGGTAACGTTCAATGGTCGCAATTTGTGCTGGGGTTAAAGCGTTAAATGTTAACTGATCATCCGCTTTACCTGATGTCTCTATTCGCACTTGAAAGACTTCAAAAGGTTGGAAAATGAAGGGCTGCGTTTTGGTCAAGGTTTGTACACGTTCAAATGGGACATGGGTCCGACGTTTTACAAACACCCCTTGATGCACCGTGATTTCATGTGGCGTTAGCTCATAAGTAAAGAAAAACCACTTCACGACACCAAAAACCAGGGCAACCAACAAAAAACCGCCCGTCCACAGTGCCTGTTGGGTAAAATCGCGCTGGCCCTGCAACATCACAAACACAAACGGCAACAACAAATCTTTGGCCGTCTGCATCACCATGGCAATCACGGCAAATTTTGATTGGCGCATGGGTTTAGTCATCAGTCTCAACCTCCCTTGCCTGGCGGGCTGAGGCAATTAATTGATCACGCAACGCTTGCGCGACATCTTCTGCAATGGCTTCAATTTTAAAGTTGTGGGCAGCGGTCACCACGATAACACTTTGCAAATGGTAATGTTGTAACAATGGACCCTGCTGAGTATCCACGTTTTGAATACGATTAACCGGCACTGTTGCCGTTTTTCGAAGGAAAAAACCCTGATAAATCGTCACCGCATCTGAGGTTAACAGATACTTATGGTAGCGATAATAATACGGAATGAGTAGTATGTGTCCCACAACAAGGAGCACACCAATACTAAAAATCACATTAGTCATCGTCATCACTGTACTTGACCAATGTGATTGGAAAACATAATTGCTGCCACCCCAAAGCACTAAGCCCGGTATCAGCAACAACACACCACGCGCCAACCACACTTTCTTGGCTGTCCGCGGTAAACTCTTAGCGTTTGTTGGTATCATCTCGCAGCCCCCCAGCTACCATTACTTGTGACGTTCAGCGTTAATTTCTTCACTCAACACAATTAAGTGATCTAACGCCCGTCGTGCCAAACGTGAGTCGTGCAAACGGTTGGCTTCATTTGTAATACCACCCAGCGTATGGGGCGTATTAATGTCTTTAATAATGGCAATTAACTGTTCATGCCAGGCTGCCAATTGGTCTTTGTCTGTCATAATTTTCTCCTAATAAACAATTACGTATATTTTATCATGACTAGCAGCGAATTTCATGAAAAAACGTGCATTCTCATAAATTAATTATGACAATATTCGTTTTGTTGCTAGTGTCGCGTTTGAACTGGTAATTGGCACGTACTCACGTATCATCGCCATTATTTTAATGCCGCTGACTAGTTGGCCCACCAGCCATCTTGGGGTAATGTTCGCTTTTTCTAGCAAAACCGCGTAGCCGGTTGACTTGTTGTTTGCCCAGATTTTTTGTATAGTTAATAGGTTACTAAATAATTGGAGGTTGTCATGGTGATTATTACAGCAGGCATGATTGGCGTTGGCAAAACGACATTAACGAGCTTGATCGCTGAACATTTTGGCACAAAAGCATTTTACGAACCCGTGGGCGACAATCCAGTCTTGCCACTTTATTACTCGGATCCAAAGCAGTATGGTTTCTTACTACAAATTTACTTCCTTAATCGTCGTTTCGACATGATTAAGCAAGCTTTGGCCGATGATAACAATGTCTTAGATCGTTCAATCTATGAAGATGCCCTTTTCACAGCTGAAAATCATAAAGATGGCAACATCACAGATGCTGAAATGGAAGTTTATACGCAATTGCTCGACAACATGATGGCAGAATTGCAAAAGCTCCCTAAAAAGGCGCCTGACCTCTTAGTCTATGCGGAAACAGACTTTGAAACGATCTTGTACCGCATCAAGAAGCGTGGTCGTGATTACGAACAATTCGACGAAAATGACGAATTGCGCCAATACTACTTCCGTATTTGGTCAGCTTACCGCGATTGGTTTGAAGCCTATGATGCGTCACCTAAGATTAAGATTGACTTGCAAACTTATGACTTAGAAGAACCAGCTAATCAACAAATCATCTTAGATCAAATCGACGAAGCCCTAAAGGCCATTCGTTAATAAAAAACCACTTCGTTAGTGTGGTATACCCAAAAAGTTAAAGTAACTTTCGGGGTACACCACATCGAAGTGGTTTTTTATTTGACTAATAATTTCAATGCTGAACGAATGTAGCCATCCGTGGTATCTTCAGTTTGCGCCAAAGTTTTTTCAATCTTAGCGATTTCTTTGGCACTATATCCCAGCGACGTTAACGCTGCCAGCGCATCGGCTAGTGCCTGGTTGTTGGCTACTGGTTGGGCCGTCGTGAGATCCAAGCCAGCAGACACTGCCAAATCGTCTAACTTGCCTTTCAAATCTAAAATGATTTGTTGGGCTGTCTTCTTCCCCACGCCTGGGAATTGCGTCAAATAAGACGCATCATCATTAGCAACTGCGTTCACTAAGCCCTGGGCATCGCCACTAGCGAGAATAGCTAGCGCGCTTTTAGGACCAATGCCTGACACATTTAACAACTTATTGAATAAAATCTTCTCGTTTTCATCCATGAAACCATAAAGCGCGATTTCATTTTCCCGAACAATCTGCTCCACGTAGACATGCGATTCGACGTTTTGCTCAAAGCGGTAAGGGTTGGCCGTATATAACTTGTACCCGACCCCACTGCGATCACAAACCACGATATAAGCCGGATAAATGTTGGTAATTAACCCATTAATGTATTCGTACACAAGCCATTCTCCTCAAATTATCCTTTAACCACGCTTCACAAACATCGCATCCCCAAAGCTAAAGAAACGATACTGATCAGCAACTGCGTGTTCATAGGCCTTTAAAATATTGTCACGGCCGGTAAACGCCGCCACCAGCATCACCAAAGTTGACTTTGGCAAATGGAAGTTCGTAATGAACGCATCCACCGTGGTCCACTGATAACCTGGCTTAATAAAGATGTCCGTCCAACCAGAATCAGCTTGCAACTTGCCATCAAACTTTGATCCAATCGTTTCGAGTGTTCGAATTGACGTGGTACCAGTGGCAATAATGCGCCCACCATTAGCATGCACGTCGTTCAAGGTGTCGGCTGCTTCTTGCGTGAGTTGGTAGAATTCTGAGTGCATCTTGTGATCTTCGATGTTTTCTTCTTCCACTGGTCGGAACGTCCCCAGTCCAACGTGAAGCGTTAATTCGACCGTTTTAACCCCTTTGGCACGCACCTTATCCAACAATTCTGGCGTCCAGTGCAACCCTGCCGTTGGTGCAGCTGCTGAGCCATCAACCTTCGAATAAACGGTTTGATAACGTTCTTGATCGTCGAGCTTTTCCTTAATGTATGGTGGCAATGGCATTTCACCCAACTTTTCGAGTAACTCCATGAAAATACCATCGTAGTGGAATTCGATGTAACGGCCACCGTGTTCTAATTCACCAACAACTGTTGCCGTCATGATTGGGTTGTTAATGTCATCCCCAAACACGATGGTTGAGCCAATGGGTGACTTTTTGGCTGGCTTCACCAATGTTTCCCAAACATCGCCATGATCTTGGCGTAACAACAACACTTCGGCATGCCCACCGGTTTCTGGTCGCGCACCGTGCAAACGGGCTGGCAGTACGCGTGAGTTATTCATGACAATGGCATCACCTGGTTCGACATAATCCAAAATGTCGTAAAAATGCTTGTCTTCATAAGCACCAGTATCGGCATCTAACACCAAAAGCCGTGACGCATCACGTTGCTTGAGTGGTGTTTGCGCAATTAATGCTTCGGGCAAATCGTAATCAAAATCTGATAATTGGTATGGTTGTGCTGTCATCTATTTCCACCTGTATTGCCACTCAAGCCGGTTGTTTTTTCAAATTCAAAACCAGTTTGGGCAACTTTTTCTTTTTCTTCTGCTGTTAATACTTTGTTTTCGTTGGGGATATTGAACTTTTCTAAGACATCCGCATACGTTAGGCCATTGGCGTTAAGATACGCCACCAACAAAGCCAATTCATGCCGCTGCGTAGCGGTTGGCTTATTGATCGTAATCGTCTCATCAAAGGCCCGTTCCACCAATCGGTCAAATCGCTTGTTTTCCGATTCGATTTGATAACTTGCTTCAATCGCTGCTAAACGTGCCTGCAGCAGCGGTGTCAGTTCGTCAAAGCTGATCGGTTGCCCGAAAGGTCGCGTTTGCATAAAGGCCGAATCTAATGACAAATTCACCATGCCATCCCGCTGATATTCTGCTTCGTGAATATGCCCATGCACGGATAAAATCGGATAAGGCAAATCAACGGCATAATGGCTCAGCCACACTTGAATCCCGTTTATTTTCAACGCCTTGGCCGTCGGTTCATATGCCACTAACCGTGCTTCAGGCGCCTTTAAAGCGGCCTTAATTTGATCAGAATGGTCATGATTGCCCTTAAAGAAGACCTTTTGCCCATTTAAACGCGCCAACTGGGCGACAAAGTCTTGCTTCTTACGAAACATCCCTAAATCACCCAAAAAATAAACCGTATCCTCAGCAGATACCGTCTCATTCCAAGTTTTCTCAAGATAGGCATTCATATTTTCAATCGTCGGGTCGATGCCAAGTGCGCTAAGCGATGCCTCACGCGACTTGTCAAAATATAAAATCTTTTCGTGACTAAAATGTGTATCTGAAATAATATAATCCATTAGTGTGCCTCTGGGTACGGTAAATTCAAATGCTTATAAGCCGCTTCGGTCACCACCCGCCCACGTGGCGTGCGTTGGAGGAAGCCAATTTGCAACAAATACGGTTCAACCATGGATTCCAAGGTCTCCGCTTCTTCCCCAATATTGGCGGCAATCGTATTTAAGCCGACGGGGCCGCCGTTATAATAAGCCACCATGGTGCCTAAAAACTTATGATCCGTCTCATCAAGCCCACGATTATCAACCCGTAACTTATCCAAGGCTACATCGACAATACCTTGGTCAATAGCGTCTAGCCCCTGCACTTGGGCAAAATCACGCACGCGCTTTAAGAGCCGGTTCGCAATACGCGGTGTCCCCCGCGACCGTAACGCCACTTCATACGCCCCTGCTGGCTTAATCGGTGCTTGGAAAATATCGGCTGATCGCACGACAATTTCTTGGAGTTCTGCTGGCGTATAGTACACCATTGCATTAATAATCCCAAAACGATCACGCAACGGCTTGGATAACATACCAGGTCGGGTTGTCGCCCCAATTAATGTAAAGGGTGGCAATGGGAAATGGACGGCCCGTGCCGTTGGACCTTGTCCGACCATGATATCGACGAAATAATCCTCCATTGCGGAATACATAATTTCTTCGATATTGGTTGGGAGCCGATGAATTTCATCAATAAACAAAATATCGCCCGGCTCAAGTTCATTGAGTAAGGCCACCAAATCACCCGGTTTCTCAATTGCTGGGCCCGACGTCGTTTTGATATGGACACCCATTTCATTGGCAATAATCATCGCCAACGTCGTCTTCCCTAATCCTGGTGGGCCAAAGAGCAAGACATGATCCAGGGCTTCTTGGCGTTGTTTAGCTGCGGCAATATACACCGACAACTCTTCTTTTAAGGCTGTTTGCCCAATATATTCACGCAAAAATTGCGGCCGCAATGACAATTCATCATGCTGCTCTGCTTGATTAGCGGCAGCATCTCGAATTAAGCGATCCGCATCAGTTGTTTCTTCATACCATTGATTAAATTGTGGTGTTTGTTCATTTGCCATAACTACCATTTTACCACGTTTATTGCCTGCAAATCAGTACGGACTACTTAACGCGCGACCTGTACTGTGAGCTGTAGCAGTGGCTGATGCTGACGATTATAAAATCTCACGTCATAGCGCGTCTCCGTCACATCCAACACAGCATAGGTGCCACCTAAGTTAGCATGTGGCCCTTTAGGCAGACGGATTGAACCTGGGTTAATAAACAAGATATCATCAAACACAACCGCCCCTTCCAGATGGGTATGCCCAAAGAGGGCGACCTGTGCGTTAGCTTCTTGTGCCGCCACGGCCATTAATTTTAGGTTCGCCCAAGCGTTAAATTGGGTCGCGTCATAAAGATGCCCGTGCGTTTGGAAAAAAGTGATCCCATCAATCGTTGTTGCCCGTGCGGCCACGAAATCAGGATCATCATCCATATTACCAATCACAGTTGACACACCATCAAACACTGCGTCATCCGCCGCTAATTCAGAATCACCATTGTAAAAAATGCCGGCAACGCTATCCCGCCATTTGTCAAAAATATCAGCAATGATCTCACGATCACCATGTGTATCTGAAACAATTAAAAACTTTGTCATCCTATTATGTGACACGATACTTAATCGTGTGACGCTCCTTTCAACCAGTTTGGTAATTTGGCAACCAAGTCTTGTAACGCTAAGCCGCGATGACTCACTTGGTTTTTTTCAGCCGCTGTTAATTCAGCAAATGTTTTGTTAAAACCTGGTACCCGGAAAATGGGATCGTAACCAAAGCCGCCTTCACCGTGGCGTTCATGCGTAATCATGCCATCCACTTGACCTTTGGCGACCAAGTTATCACGACCTGGTCCCGCCAATACCAAAACACTGTGGAAATGCGCGGTACGGTCTGGATTATCGCCTAATTTTGTCAAAACCTTGTCAATATTGGCCGCATCATCATGGTCGCCAGCATAACGGGCTGAATAA
Organism: Leuconostoc lactis; assembly: GCF_007954625.1. Classification (NCBI taxonomy): domain Bacteria; kingdom Bacillati; phylum Bacillota; class Bacilli; order Lactobacillales; family Lactobacillaceae; genus Leuconostoc; species Leuconostoc lactis. The sequence goes on from NZ_CP042420.1 coordinate 111,008, forward strand.
ACCCCTGGCTCACCATTCAAAGCATCCACAGTCAAGCCAGAATCATCTGCTAAGACAAAATCATCGGGTGCTAGTGGCGTAATCGCCGTTACTTTTTTCAAAGCATTTTCTTCAAACGTTTGGCCATCTTCAATAATATCTGGGATATCATCCCCTAAATCACGCAATGGCACCACTTGTAAATCAATTTGATGTTGCGCTAAAATTGCGGCTAATTCGGTAATTTTATGCGCGTTATTACTCGCCAGGATAATTCTCGGCATGTTATTTCTCCTCTAAATGTTGGGTGGCGCCTTCGCCGACAATGGCAAGATGGCGCACATCTAGTGCGGTATCGCGGGCTAACCAATCAGTCGCAATGGCCTTGAAGGTCGCTGGATCTTTGGTCGTGTAGAAAATATCATCCGCATGCTGATGCGGCACTGCTGTATGTAAGGCCTGCTGATCTAATGTGTCCATAATGACCCGTACGGTCTCACGACCTGGATCCACTAATTTCACGTTTGGGCCAACTGCTTCAGTAATGGCGTCAGTCAGCAATGGGAAATGGGTGCACCCCAAGACCAACGTATCAATCCCCTGCGCGGTTAACGGTGCTAAATGTTGCGCTACGATGTCTTTAGTGGTCGCTGCTTGGGCAAGATTGGCTTCAGCTAATTGTACGAAATCCGGCTCAGCTTGCTGGAAAATTGTCACGTCAGCATTCACCGCTTGAATCTCGTCTTGATAAGCCCCAGAAGTGACCGTACCCTGAGTCGCAATCACCCCAATCTTTTGATTAGCTGTTGTCGTTGCGGCCGCAGTGGCCCCTGGGACAATCACACCAATAACTGGAATAGGTAACTGCGCTTGTAATTGTGGCAAAGCGCGCGCTGTGGCAGTATTACAAGCAATCACAAGTAATTTAATATGTTTTTCCGTCAGCAAAAAGCGCGCCATTTGAAAGGTATAATCAATGACTTCTTGTACTGGCCGTGGCCCGTACGGCATCCGTGCGGTATCGCCAATAAAAATAAATTGTTCATGTGGTAGCTGGTCCTGGGCCGCTTTCACAACGGTTAAGCCACCGACACCAGAATCAACAAAACCAATTGGATTATTTTTACTCATACTTATAATTATGCCCTTAAAAACAGAGAATGCAAGTTTTCCGCGTGTAAAGTTTGGTATAATAAAAGTCTGAAAGGTTTATACGGGCACATGAACATCAACGATTATGACAAGATTTTACAAACTAATTTCCAAGTCAATAGTTTTGCATTGACACTTTTGCGCGACGGGTTACTACAAAACCTCTTGCAAGAAGATTACCCCCATATTCTCTATTGGGCTGGTAAAGAAATCGCTCGTCAATTTCCCTTTGATGCGTTAGCTTCAGTTGTTGAATTTTTCGACAATGCCGGTTTTGGTCATCTTGAAATTGCGTCACAAGATAGCAAAAATCAACGTTGGACCCTTACTGGTGATCTTGTCCAACAACGCTTAAATCTGAACCGTTCAGCTGATTTTAGCTTAGAAGCTGGCTTTTTGGCACAACAACTTGAATTGCAAACTGGGGCAATTGCCGAAGCAACCTTTAAAATTGGCAAGAAGAATATCGGGGTAAACTTTGAAGTCGTAACGGACCTCAATGAAACGGTTGACGTTTCTGATATTAAACAACGCGTTGCGGCACGTGAGTCATTCCTCAAACAAACACACGAAACCGTTGAACAAGCACAACTCATCGAAATTCGTGACGATGGTGCCATTTCTCGTGAACAATCAATCACCGATTCTCTGTTGGCCTTCAAATTTGACGACATTGCCTTACCAATTGAAGAGCAAAACAATTTGAGCGCCCTATCAGATGATGAAGCGATTGACCCATTCAACGTCCCAACAACGACATTTAATGATTCGTAATCACCATTCTCATAATAAAAAGCGACCCACAATTGTGGGTCGCTTTTTATTTGAACTGTTGCAAATTTTGTGCTGTTGGCATCAAATTTTTCCAGTCTTTTGATAGATAATTGTTGTTAATGTGATAATTAGTTGGCTTGTAGCCACCTTCTAAGAACGGCTTGATGTATTCATCTGCCGTTACCCAACCATTCCAACCAAGGTGAATCGTATCTTGCATGAAGTAATTTTTTGCCCCATCGTGTGACAGATCGGCAATATTGTTAAACCCTTGTGAGGTCAACTGCTTTTTAACCTTATCCACACTCTGGTAGTACATCTCATTACTCAAGCCCGTATAATTCGCCCAACGTTGGTTAACTGGTTGAATGACAAATAACACATCCGTTTTCTGACGGGCAAATTCAGCCAAAACCGCTTGTAAATCGGCATACTGTTGTGATTGGCGATAGTCAAACTTCTTTTGTGAGTCAGCCAAGCGCTTCAAATTAAACTTGATCCGTGACCGATAGAATGAATCCTTGATTTTGAATGGATTATTCATCGTTTCACGTGCCGCAATTCTAGTTGCTTCCTTAAACAAAGCACCATTTTCGTCAGTAGCTGGTAAACGTTTGACAGCTGGCTTCACATGTTTATCCCAGTTATCTGAACTAGCAAAGTTTGAGAACAGTTCATCTTCGCGCAAAAGCGCCCGATGACGAACCGACAATAGCTTCAAATCAGTTGATGACAAAGGCTGATTATCCTTAATCTTAGTCACTAATTTCGCGTAAAAACCATTGTCTTTGATTTGTGGCTGTTCTAATAACTGCGTAGCAATATAGCGATCAGTTGGTGTAATTTCTTTGATATTACGTAACCAATCGACTGTCTGCAAAGCAGAATAGAAAACTGAGAATGCCCCATGGACATTTTTCTTAACAAACCACTGTTGTGAAATGACAAAGACCGCTTGCTTTTTATGCAAGGCTGGTAGCATCTCTTGCATGCTTAGGTAGTGTAGCAATGACTCCGTTCCTGCTTGTCCTAACAAGAAGGGTTGATAATTGCGGTGATATTTGGCGGCGAGCATCGAAGGATGCATCGTGTCCAAACGCAATAACTCACTTGAACCAAAAAACGGTACATAGCGCTTAGATGGGTCACTAAAAGCCGCCGTCTTAACTGTCTCGCCCTTATACACATTTTTTGAAAATGAAACAGACGCGTCGCGCACGCTTTTTTGTGAAATGTGGTTTAAGGAGAATGGTGCTAAAAACAACGCACCAGCCAGTACAAACGCAATGATTACTGGCCCAAAAATCCACCAAAGTCCCCGTTTTTTCATATTACTGTCCGATTAATGATTCAACCTTGGCAACCACTTTATTAGGTGTATCCCATTCGTCACGGTTAAATTCTGACACTGGTGCTTGGATGTCAAACTTGTTTTCAAGATCCAACAACAATTCAACTGTTGCCATTGAATCAAGCAAACCATCTTCAAACAAGTTTTCATCCATCTTGTCTGATACATCTTCACCTGTGATTGTGTTCAAAATATCGATTACTTCTTCTTTTACTGACATGTTTTTTTCCTCTTTCTTTTTATACGATAGCTAGATTATTATGACTTAAACCATAAGGTATCCAAAAAGCCACTAAATATTAAGAAACTGACCATGACGACGTTAAATGTCACGAAAATGGCCAACGCTTCTGTGAACTTGTTATGTGGGACATGGTGCTTCTTCTTATAACGCAACCAGGCATCATTGATGACCAGACCAACACCGTGGAATAAACCATAAACGATGTAGTACCAAGTAATCCCATGCCAGAACCCCATTAATAACATGTTCGAAATATAGGCGACATTTGATAACGTGATGCGACTTTTAAACCACTTGTTCTTCATCATTGTGAAGACCAAACGCATGAAAACGTAATCACGGAACCAAAATGACAAGGTCATGTGCCAACGATTCCAGAATTCCTTCAAGTTTTTTGACAGGAACGGCTTGTTGAAGTTCATTGGTAGGGAAACGCCCATCACGTAACTGGTTGCGACGGCGAACAGTGAGTAACCCGCAAAATCAAAGAACAAATCAAGCCCGTAGGCATACATCACGGGAATTAACCACCAAGTCCACCCATGATGGATGCTGCCAGCGGCTAACGCCTGGCTTTCTACCTGTGGTAAAATCAATGTCCCAAAAATGTAGGCCAGAACGAACTTGTACAAGAAACCAAGGAAGAAATACCAAACCGCTTTTTCCAGCAGTTCCAAATACTTCTCACGCGTTGGGACAGTCGCTACATCCTTTTCAAAACGCCGATACCGATCAATCGGTCCTGACGAAATGGAAGGCATAAAGAGCATAAATCTTAGGAACAACAAAGGATCAAAGTTTTTAATTGAACCATCACGTGTTTCTAAAATCATGCCGACTGACCGGAAGGTCAGGTAAGAAATCCCCATGAAACCAAGTAATGTTGACACATGGGTCCAATGCGTTGCCGGTGCGAGTTTAACTAGGAATAACGGTAAAATTGCGAGGCCGGTCACGACATAAAAGACGCTACTGCGATTCGCTTTTTGTCGATACTTGGTATACCCCCAAACCAACAGCCACTGCCATATCATATACTCGATAATGGCAAAACCTTCGTGATATTTAGCGCCATCAAACATCAAAACGATAAATACCAACGATACCGCAATTTCATACCAAACAAAACGCTTCCCAAAGTACAACCCGATAGCCAATGGTGCTAACGCTAATAGCAAGTACACAAAGTACTTGGGATCAGCATACGGTTGTAAATTAAGCATTACCATTCACCTCAGCAATCAAACCTTTCAAGTCAATCTTACCATTAGGTGTTAACGGCATGCTGTCACGGTAGATGAAGCGACCTGGCACCATATAAGGCATCATGATATCTTCAAGTTCCGCTTTAATCGCTTGCGTTAACAAGATTGGCTTTTCAAAGTCGTTCGCTTTTGGCACAATAATAGCCAACAATTGCTTGACCTTACCATCCGCATCATATCGAGGTACCGCCACGGCTTGTTCAACCCACTGGCTTTGTTGCAATTGGTGGGCAACTTCTTCTAATTCAATCCGGAAACCGTGTAATTTGATTTGGAAGTCTGTCCGACCACGATAATGCAATAGCCCATCAGCATCACGCGTTGCCAGATCACCCGTGTGATAAGCTTGCTTGCCATCAATGGTTGTAAAGGCAACCGCAGTCTTTTCTGGATTGTTCAAGTAACCCTTAGACACTGATGGTCCCGCAATCACAATTTCACCCGTTTCACCATCAGGCAAAGTTGCACCATCAAGATCTTGAATGATAATTTCGGTATCAGCGTTAGCATACCCAATTGGCATTTTGTCATACTTAGCCATAATTTCTGGCGTAATTTGCAAGCCAGTCACGGCAACCGTTGCTTCAGTTGGCCCATACGTATTAAAAATCTTAGCTTGTGGAAAACGCGCCAACAGCTTTTCTGCCGTAGTCTTAGTTAACACTTCACCACAGAATAAGAATGTATCAAGTTCTGGGTGCGTTTCTTGATTAAATTCTGGGTTCAACAAGGCCACATCGGCAAATGATGGCGTTGATACCCACTTATTTAACGCTAAGGTTGGCAAAGTATGGAACAAAGCCTTAAAGTCATCAGCCGTTGCTTTTGGCAAAGCCTTCAATGTCCCCTGTGACAACAACGTTGGCACCCAATCCATGACCGACAAGTCAAATGAATAAGGTGGTTGTGACAAGACATTGGCCCCTGTTTGCCAACCAAAATCGTCGCCCAACATCCAGTTGGCAAAGCTCAGGAGGTTATTGTGTGAAATCTGTACCCCTTTTGGCTTACCCGTTGTACCAGAAGTAAAGATAATATAGAAATTATCATCCCCTGTCACCGGTTGTGTTAACGCAAAGTCAACGGGTGTTGCCAGAATATCAGTAAGTTGTTGACGCGTGATAACTGGCACAGTTGTCACCTCGATTGGCAAGTCATCAACGGCAATCACCAAGGCTGGTTCCCCAATGGCCAAAATATCTAACAAGCGTTCGTCAGCAGAATTCACATCTACTGGCACATAAGCATGTCCTGATTTAACACTCCCTAAGAAGCTGGCAACCATTTCAAATTGTTGCCCACCATAAACCATGATAGGTGCCTTATCTGTTAGCCCCAGGTTCGTAATATGCGCAGCTAAACGATCAGATGCGGCCTTTAAATCGGCATATGTATTTGTTTGACCCAATTCATCATACGCAACGTAATCCCCCTGATTTGTTGCGATGGCGTCAATTGTCTCAATAACGTTTTTAATGATCATGTTTCATTCCCTATATTAAAATTCGTTGTAGATGAAGTGTCCTTGTCCTACTCCTGAATAACTATACAGGTAAACAAGGATCAAAATAACACAAAAATAAAATAGCGTCCGACTCATAAAGTTTATAATCGGACGCTGAAAGAACCGCTTAATCAATTTCACGTTACCCCTCTTCTGTGATTTTCATGTATAATCGACATAAGTATGACAGTGTCTGGTACACAAAAAAATAATGAGTTAATTATAACATAAATGTGTCAATCTTGTAGCATCTTGTTACAAGACAACTTTTTGAACTAAATTGGAGAAACTATGCGCTATTTTCTAGTCAATGTGGCACAACGTTGGGAAACAAAATTATGGCAAATGACTGCTTTTCAAAGCATCAAAACAGCATTACATCAATCACTACCAATTATTGTTATTGATATTTATTTACGATTATCAGTCAAGCTTATTCTATCGCCCAATGCGCTATTCGTCAAATTATTTAAACTGGACGCTCAGCTATTCAAGCCACTTTTTGATACTATATTGGTATTGTTACCGATGGCAGATGCAGCGGTCGTCTTAATTTACGTCATTGCGCTGACCTATCAGTACCTGGCCGCTAAATCTTATCAAAACACCAGCCTGCCTTCAATCACCAACTGTTTGGCGGTTTTCTTATTTTTTGGCGATAAAAATCAATTTCCTGTCTTTAACGTCAACCAATACTTTGTTGTGACCTTGATTGTTTTATTGAGTAGCTACTCTTACACACGCTATGCCATTCATATTAAGCATCATCCCAATCCCTACAGTTTGCCTTATCTCATTTGGGCAGGCATTATCATTATCCTAGGCCTATTTTTACACCAGCTTTTCCGGCAACAACTCTTTGAGTTCTTTTTATCCGATATTTGGACGCATCGCTTCTTTGCCACGTTCTTAGGCCTAATCATTATTACAATTACGGCACCGATTCTTTATCTATTGGGTGTGGCGTTACCACCAGAACTTACCGCCCCCTCGTCAAACATGTATGGTGTTGATCGCAATCTCACCACCTATCTCACCACTGCACACGGTGCCTTACCTGTGCCGGAAAACGTGTATAGTATTTATGGCGCTTTTACATTATTTGGTGGGGTTGGTAATGCACTGGCCATCTGTCTTGCCTTATTATTTGCTGCTTCCAAGCAACAACGTCGTCTGGCTAGAATTTCTTGGTTCCCAACGTTATTTGATAACAGTTACCTGCTTTTTGTGGGCGTACCGCTCTATTTGAACCCCCTTATTTTTATCCCGATGATTTTAGTCAATCTGATGAGCCTGGCCATTAGTTTTATTGCCATCACAACCCATTTTATTCAACCAATTGTCTTTGTGGCACCTGACAGTTTGCCTAATCTACTACTGCCAACGGTTGCTAGTACCACGCCAATTCGTTCACTCTTGATTACTGTGATCATTTTGATTGGTTCCGTTCTTATCTATCGCCCATTCTTATCCCATCTGACTCTGGAGGTGCCCGGTGAAAAATAAACTCATCTTAATCACGAGCGTTATCTTACTCTTGGTGCTTGGGGTTTTTAGTCAAAAAGCGATTGCGCAATCTAGTGACAAGGAAGCCAAAATTCAAAATTCACGCATGAAACCCATTATTTTTGTCCCCGGTTCTAGTGCGACAATCAATCGATTTGACGATCTATTTAAAGACTTAAACGCAACTGGACCTGTGCACAGTATTCTTAAGGTGCAGGTGAACGAAAATAACCAACTCGTTTTCCACGGTAAACTTAATCCCAGAGATCGCCAACCTTTTATTGTTGTCGGTTTTCAAGATAACCGTGACGGCTACAGTAATATTAAAAAACAAACTAAGTGGTTAAACCTCGCGTTAAACGACATCCAGAATCGTTATCATTTCCGAGACTTTTCCGCCATTGGCCATTCCAATGGTGGTCTGGTTTGGACGAATTATTTAGAACAAGATTACGCAGCGTCATCTTTTAATATTCCGACGCTCATGACCCTTGGTACGCCGTTTAACTTCTCTGAAACTTCCATGCAACGCCGGACCGAAATGCTCAATGATTTCATTGCCGCCAATAATCAGTTGCCCGACAATTTAGTCATGTACTCAGTTGCAGGGACCGATGACTATACCGATGATGGGATTGTGCCAGTCGAAAGTGTCTTAGCTGGTAAATACATTTATCAAAACAAAGTCAAATCATACACGCAAATCACCGTTTCTGGGGCAAATGCGCAACATTCGAGTTTGCCCGAAAATCCAGAAGTCGTCAACTTGATTCAAACCAAAGTGATTAAAGCTGGCCAACGTCCTGGTCAAAAATAAAAAAGCACGCTGTCTTTGTTAAACAAAGACAGCGTGCTTTTTTATGATGATGAGCGGTTTAGGCGCCACCGCGCTTTTTGTTTGACTTACGTACTGCACGCATTTCTTCACGCTTGGCAATACGACGATCCATTTGGTTTTTCCGTTGAATAGCTGACTTGATTTGACGCTTATAGCCAGGCTTCACGACCTTTTTCTTCTTTTTAACCATCCCCACCATCGTTGGGTCAAGCTTTCTTGTGGTTGCGACACGTTGTGTTCGCGCACGGCGATCTTTTACCGGCACGAATTCCCCGTTTTTCAACTGCATTGCCTTGAAATCAATGCCCAAAGCTTCAAGCTCTGCTACTTCGTCTTCTTCATCTGGACCATACAACGTAATCGCCAGACCAGGCATGCCATTACGACCTGTTCGGCCAACACGATGAACGAAGAATTCCAGTTCTGATGGAATATCATCGTTAATGACGTGAGAAACCCCTTCAATATCAATCCCACGCGCCGCCAAGTCGGTTGCGACAACGTATTGGAATTCTAAGTTTTGAATCGCCTTCATCACACGACGACGTTCACGTGGTTCAATATCACCATGAATTTCAGCAACCTTCAACCCACGACCACGCAAATTAGAAGCGATTTCTTTGGCACGATCCTTGGTATTAGCAAAGATCAGTGCTAAATAAGGGTTCCCAGTCGTTAAGACTTGGTAAATCACATCGTTCTTATCTTTTGACTTTGTGGCTAACAACCAATTTTCAATGGTGTCGGCAATGACTGTTGAGACTGGAATCGCTTCAAAAAGCGGGTTCGCCATATATTTCTTTAAGAATGGCTTGAGCTTTTCTGGCATTGTGGCACTAAAGACCAATGTTTGTAAGTCTTTTGGCATCGCACCAGCGATATAATCTACTTCTGTCAAGAAGCCCATATCAAGGGTCATATCCGCTTCATCGACGACCATTGTGTGCACAGCATGTAGCTTCAAAGCACCAGATTCAACCAAGTCTTTAATCCGACCAGGTGTCCCGATGACAATTTGTGGTTGATTGTTTTCCAATTGCTTGATTTGGCGGAGCTTATCTGTGCCACCAACATATTCAGCGATTGTAATATCGGGATTGAGCTGTGAGGCAAAGTCCTTGGCAGCTTTTGTAATTTGAGCAGCCAATTCACGTGAAGGCGTTGTAATAACAGCCTGTACGTATTGTCGGTCTTGTTCTAATTGGTTAAAAATGGGAATCAAAAAGGTGTGGGTCTTCCCTGAACCTGTTTGTGATTGGCCAACGACATCCTTACCTTGCAAGATCGCTGGAATTAATTTTGCTTGGACCGGGGTTGGCTTGGTAAAGCCAATCTTAGTCAACGCAATAATGATTTCTGGTTTTAAATTAAATTGTCCAAATTGGTTTGCAGTTTCTGCCATCAATTTTCTCTACTTTCATTCTACTCAGTTTGTAGCTGAGGTAACTTCTTTGTCGCCGCCTTATTCAAGTAAAGCAGCATTGACAGTGTTGATCAAACGTTCAATATCTTCAGCGGTTTGTGCCCAGGCACCAGAGGCCATTGGATGGCCCCCACCCTCAAATTGGTTTGCAATTTTGTTAATCACAATCGTCCGTGAACGGAGCCGCACCCGATAATTACCTTCATCTTGTTCTTCAAAAATTGCCCAAGCCTTGACTTTATCGATGGTTGCCGGCAATGGCACAACAAACGCCGTGCCTGAATCTTGCAAATCAAATTGTTCCAAAAGTGCTTTGGTTAAGACAACATAGGCGAACCCTGATGGTAAAATCGTGAGATTTTGTAGCACATAACCCGATAACTTAGCGGCATTTTCCGAAATCGTTGACATGTGGTGCAAAACAGCTTCGTAGTCGAAGTCATAACCAAATAGTTCTGATACCACGCGGAAGGTTTCTTGATCCATGCTGTACATGAAACGCCCAGTATCACCAACAATCCCAATATATAATAACCGGGCTGCCTTAGCGTTCATGACCAAACCCTGGCCTTTCAGGGCTTCATAGAATTCATAAATCATCGTACTTGTCGCTGATTTACCGGCTTCAACCCATTGCCAATCGCCGTAAGGTTCATCATTGGGATGATGATCGATTTTAATAATTTCTAATCCGTTTGGCCATCTTTGATCATCAATCCGTGGCGCGTTGGCGGTGTCCACCACAAGGACCAACGCATCACGATACATTTTATCGGGTATGTCATCCATAAAGGTGTCATCTTCACTCATCCAAGCTAAGCCTTGGACAGCCTTCCCGACCGCATAAATCTGCTTGTCTGGAAAACTAGCTTCTAAAATCGCCTTTAGGCCCAACTGCGCGCCGTACGCATCAGGGTCTGGGCGCTGGTGGCGATGAATAATAATGGTGTCATATCGCTTTATTTCTGCTAATATTTGTTCTTCAATTGCTGACATTAATCTATCTTTCTCGTGTTATCTTAAATTTATCGTGACTATATGTATACTAGTATAACATGTTTAAAACAAGGTCATTTCTTCAAAACCACTTGGCTGTAAATTACTCATTGACAGTCCTAATAAACGAATGGCATACGGGCCTGTCACCACCTCATCAAAAATAGCTTGAGCTGTATTCACCAAGAGATCTTCAGACAGCAACCAAGGTTCTACCTGGGTGATTGCACGGGTTGTGGTATGGAATTTTTCATCCCGAATTTTAACATTTAACGTCCGGCCAACCAAACCACGGGTCTTCAAAGCCGCAATCATACCACTCGCTAACTTTTTAAATTCAGCACGTACCAGTTCATCATGGTGTAAAAACTGCGCAAAAGTTTCCTCTTTACCTACTGATTGCTGTTGGCGTTGCCACTTCACTTCACCAAAATGGACACCACGCGCCTGCCAGTAAAGATTTTCACCTAATTTACCATACTGCGCCACTAACGTTTCGCGTGATAATTGCCGCAATGCAGCACCATCAAGTACGTTAAGCGCTGCTAACTTGGCTTGCGTTTTCTCACCAACGCCGCGAAATTCACCAATTGGTAAGTGATCTAAAAAAGCGAGACGGTTTTCCGGCGTAATCACCGTCACGCCGTTTGGCTTATTAAATTCAGACCCTAGTTTTGCTAATAGTTTGTTATACGATACGCCCACCGAACTGGTCAACCGCGTCTGTTTATAGATATCGTGTCGTAACTCGGCAGCCAACATTGCGCCCGACAACGCATTATCGGTCACATCTAAGTAGGCCTCATCATACGCCACCGGCTCGATTTTTGGTGTAATTGTCCGAAAAATGGCATGAATTTGCTTAGAAATGGCTTTATACTTGGCAAAATCCGGGGTCAAAAAGATCCCGTCTGGCGCTAAACGCCGTGCTTCTGCGGATCGCATGGCCGAATGAATGCCGAGTTGGCGCGCGACATAGTTCGCCGTCGTCACCACCCCGCGACCCCCAGTTTCTGCTGGATCACGCGAAATGATTAATGGCTGGTGGCGTAATGCCGGATTGTCACGCATTTCGACTTGGGCATAGAAGGCATCAATATCAACATGGAGAATTTTACGTGTATCAGTTGTCAATAAAAACTCTGTCATATCCCTATCTTATCACATTTAACGAACATGGGTTCGCACAATACGGCCGAATGCCATAAAAAAAACCCTGACCGAAGAGGGCAATGGTCAGGGGATGATAACCGTAGCTATCGATTTATCAATCAGTAATTGGGGGGCTGATTGAAACATTACTAGGGGAGTAATGAAACTCAAATATCTTTGAGTATGTTTTTATTATATACCTTCATGCGATTTTTGCATATATCACAACTTTTGCTATTATATTACGCCTCTATGACAAGTCCATATCCCATATTATTTTCCCGTGTCCCCCAAAAATCCGGTGGGATTACCGGTATTTTAATATAAAAAAAGACACCTCACGGTGTCTTTTCTCGGATTATACGTCGCGACGACGTTCCTTGATACGTGCTGCCTTACCTTGCAAAGCGCGGAGGTAGTACAACTTGGCACGACGAACGGCACCATAGCGTACAACTTCAATCTTATCAACACGTGGTGAGTGCAATGGGAATGTACGTTCCACACCAACACCAGATGAGATCTTACGCACTGTGTAAGTTGCTTGAATACCAGCACCCTTACGCTTGATAACAACACCTTCGAACAATTGGATACGTTCACGTGAACCTTCGACGATCTTAGCGTACACCTTAACAGTGTCACCAGCGCGGAAGTCAGGGATGTCAGAACGCAATTGTACTGATGTAACGTTTTCTAAAATACTGTTTTGACGCATTGGTCATTCTCCTAGCCGACAATCTTACACTCGCCCTCAGGCTAAACGCACAGCGGATTATCGTTAATATTGCCTTACGGCTTTTCTTAGTGTAACAAATAATTCATGCCATGTCTAGCACTATTTTGTATAAGTCATCAAATCTGCTGTGATCGTGTCAATTTTTGCTTGTGAAGCGGCTTGTGAATCAGAAGTGACCCCAATATAGAACTTCAACTTTGGTTCAGTTCCTGATGGGCGTACAGCCACCCATGAGCCGTCAGCTAACCAATATTTCAAGACATTGGCTTTTGGCTGTGTCAATGTTGTAACCTGGCCGTCAGCATCAGTTTCTAGACCAGTTGAGAAGTCTTGCACGCGGCTAACAGCAATCCCCCCAATCGTTTCAGGTTGATGATCACGGAACTTGGCAATAATTTTTGCCATATCGTCATTTCCATGCACACCTGGGAAGTCCAAACTAATGGTCTTTTCTTCAAAATAGCCGTACTTGTCAAACAAGGCTTGCAACCCATCCGCAAATGTTTGCCCTTGAGACTTATAGTAGGCCGCTACTTCTGCAAACAACACGAGGGCTTGAATGGCATCTTTATCGTGAGCAAAAGGCTTAACCAGATAGCCAAAACTCTCTTCAAAGCCAAATAAGAACGTCTTTTCTTGCGTTGCTTCATATTCATCAATGGTTGCCGCGATGTACTTAAAGCCAGTCAACACATCAGCTGTCGTTACGCCAAAGCTTTCGGCAATCTTTGAAGCGAAACGTGATGACACGATTGACGTCACAATTGCCCCATTATCTGGCAATGTGCCGGTGTTTTGCTTGGCCGTTAACAAATAATTCACCAAAACAGCGGCAATTTGGTTCCCAGTCAAAACTTGGAAGGTGCCATCGGCTAAACGAACCGCAGCGCCCATGCGATCAGCATCGGGATCTGTGGCAACGACAGCATCGGCACCTGTTTCCTTAGCATAAGCAATAGCCATTTCTAATGCCGCTGCATCTTCTGGATTTGGCTTGGCAACAGTTGGGAAATCCCCGTCAATCACAGCCTGTTCCTTCACAATCGTATAATTCGTAAAGCCTGCTTGTTGTAAGGCCTTTTCCCCAATATATTGACCCGTGCCGTGAAGTGGTGAGTAAACAAACTTCAATGATTGCCCTTCTTTAGCCACCAATTCCGGATCAACCGTGACCGTCTTCATAGCTGCTAAATATTTCTCATCAATGGCTTGATCAATCACTTCAACATACGTTTGTGTGTCGTCAAGTGCAATATTAAAGATATCCGAGATGCCAGCCAATTCATTCACGACAGCATCAACGGCTTCCGGCACCATTTGGCCACCGTCTTCACCGTAAACCTTATAGCCGTTGTATTCCTTGGGGTTGTGTGATGCCGTAATCATGATACCAGCAAATGTCCCCAATTCTCGCACAGCAAAAGACAGTTCCGGCGTTGGCCGCAAGCTGCTAAAAAGATAGACTTTGATTTGATGTGCTGACAAAACTTTAGCTGCATCTGATGCAAATTCAGGTGAAAAATGGCGTGAATCAAAGCTAATCACAACGCCACGCTTTTTCGCTTCATCCCCTTGTGACGCAATATAACGCGCTAGGGCTTCGGTGACTTGGCGTACCGTAAAGATGTTCATTCGGTTAGTTCCCGCACCCAAAACACCTCGCATACCTGCTGTTCCAAAGCTCAAATTTTGATAAAAAGCTTCTTCTTGCTGCTCTGGTGTATATGAGGCAAGCTCATCGGCCAAATAGTCAGGCAAATCTGCCGCTTGCCACTGTGCTAAAGTTTCTTGATAATGCATGATTTTCTCCTATAACTTATCTAATCATAATTATAACAAACGTAACCTATTTCCGAACTAGTAAGTTCAAGACGGCGCGTCGTAACTTTGGTGAGCGTAACCCAATAATCAAGGCAACCGCTATGACCACCAGCCCAATCGTGAGCCATTCGTGCGGGATGGCCAAATGGCCGATAAAATAACCCAGTGATGTAATGGTAAACGCCCATAAAAAGCTCGCAAACGCTGCCATTTTAATATAACTGGCAAAAGGCAATCCCAAGCGTTGCGCTAACAACGGTACCGCCACGCGAATAAACGGTAAAAAGCGTCCTAACACGATAAACAATAACCACCGTTTGGGATGGAAATCAACTGCCAACCGATCAATGACGCCACCCGATATATACTTTTTTAAAACAGGGATGCGACCAATCTGTCGGGTTAAAAAGCCCCCAAACCAATAGTTCACAGCATCACCACAAAGTGACGCCAAACCAAACACCAGACAATCTGCCAATAACTCCCACAAATTATGATGTAAGCCTGCGACACTCCCCACCGATGTCAAAATCGTATCGCCAGGAATAAAACCCGTGACAATACCGGCTGTTTCAACAAAAATCAGCAGAAACATCACGACAAATTTTGACCACGCAAAGGCTTGATCTGCTGACAGAATATGATTAATGACAGTTGGTAAGTTTGAAGCTAATATGATCATAGACAGGCCCTTTTCCTTGCCTTAATTATATACTAAAAAAAGCGCCAAAGCGCTTTGGTTACATTAAGCCTGTGTATTGAAAATTTCCTTATCATTTTCAGTAACTTTGAATTGCTTTGTCGCAAAGTCAGCTGTCAAAACAGCAGTTGTTTGACCATCAGCTGATGTGCGTGTAATGATCAAATCGTTGTCACCGTTGTTTTCAACCTTAATCTCACCATCAAGGTCAAAGGCTGAACTTGTGTTACGGAAGCGAAGCAAGTCAAACAAGTTTGACACAACTGGGCGCTTAACTGTTTCAGCAATTTCTTCAAGGTCATAATAGTGACGGTTGATGTTACGGCCTTCCTTTGTGCTTTCCAACAATTCAAGGTCGTTTTCACCTGCCAACAAACCAACGTAATAAACTTGTGGGATACCTGGTGCAAAGATTTGTGTCGCACGTGCTAGCAAGTAAGCGGCATCGTCATTACCCAAAGCTGAGTAATAAGTTGTATTAATTTGGTAAATATCCAAGTTATTGTAGGCTGCTGATGAGAAGATCTTCTTCACGTTAGCCCCAACCTTGTACATTTCTTCCGTTGTAAAGTCTGTTTCTTCTTGTGTCAACAAGTCCTTGGCATCGACAACACCAATACCATCGTGCGTATCCAATGTTGTAAATTGCTTCATTGGGCTTTGACGCAACCAGTCAGCCAAACGGTTTGTCTTACCTGAATAAAGTGAGTACAACGTAATCAATGGCAACGCAAAGTCGTATGAATACATGTCGTGATCTGTAATCTTGCGCACAATCTTGTAGTGTTCATGGATTTCTGGCAAAACTTCAGAACCTTCGGCTGTCAAGATTTCACGTACTTCGTTCAAAACATCCCAAATTTCTGGTTCAACGAAGAAGTCGTTTGTATCCAACTTCTTGATGGCGTAAGCAAAGGCATCCAAACGGATAACTGACGCCCCATGGCGGGCAAGGTTAATCAATGAATCCTTGATGAATTGCTTTGTCACTGGCTTTGTGACATCCAAATCCATTTGTTGGTCACCGAATGTGTTCCAAACTTGATCTGTTGTGCCGTCCGCAAAAGTTACTGGCGCAAATGGTGCCTTATCCTTACGCTTGTAGATCAAATCAATATCTTCAGCTGTTGGACGGTTTTCAGGCCAGAATTCAGAGTACTTCAAGAACATGTCGTAGTATTCTGACTTGTCCTTCTTTTCTAAGAAGTCTTGGAAATACTTTGATTGTGGTGAAATGTGGTTCAACATGAAGTCAAACATCAAGTAGTACTTCTCAGCTAACTTATCAATGTCAGACCAGTCCCCAAACTTTGGATCAACTGTTTCATATTCTTCAGGGGCAAAGCCACGGTCACCTGTTGATGGGAAGAATGGCAAGACGTGGACACCGCCAACAACACCATCCAATTCATTTGACAACACTTGATTCAATTCCTTCAAATTCTTACCAAGTGAGTCAGCATATGTAATGAGCATCACTTCATTGGTGAGCTTTTTCATGTTCGTTCTCCTTTATTTACGCTTAATTACGCTGTTTATTGTTCAGTTCATGCTACTTATATGGCGCCGCAGGTTGGCGCCCAATATGATTTTAAGCCTTCTTTTTACGGTTAGTAATCAACGTGACAACCGTTAAACCAAGTAGGATAAAGGCCAAAACCGGTGTTGTTGTATAAGCTGCGGAATCCGCATTACGTGTTGGATTACCCAAAATGCCAGACATAAGTGACAAAACAAATGGTTCAACGAACACACCAACGTTAAAGCCAATCAAGATAATTGATGTCACCAATGGTTGCTTTTTCAGAGGTGCCAATTGTGGTAATTGACTAAAAATAAATGGTGAGATCAGTTGCATTGGGAAACCAATCAACAAAACCCCAATCGTCAAGATAATAAAGTTTTGGTTTGAAAAGGCCACCAAGAAGTTTGAGACCGCCATCAACAATAGGCCAACCTGCAACGTATAACGACCAAAGATTTTTTGAACTGTCCCATACAAGATACCACCCATCATAGCAGCAACTAACATGAAGGATAGAATCGTTGAGACCACCATACCGTTAACGCCAACATTTTGGGCCATGAATGGGAAACTCAATTGAATGGCCATATAGTCAATTACCAAGAAGGCCGCAAAGAATGCCAAGACCCAAACCATTGGGCTCATCTTAGTTGCTGGACGAATAGCTGGTGTTGTGTTGTCATCTTTTGCTTCTGCTTCATTGACCATGTCTGATGTTTCAGGCACTTGACGATAAAAGAGGTAAAGAATTGGGAAGGCTAAGAGATAAACCAAGAAAGTCATTTGCCAACCAAAGGCCAACAACAAGCCGGCAATAAATGTCAAAACCGCTTGACCAATTTGTTCAACCGCAGCACGCCATCCCAGCATCGTGGCCCGTGTTTGTCCTTGATACATCACCGCAATCATTGATACAGCCAATGAATTGAAAATACCTAATCCGGCCCCCAGTACCATGCGTGATACTAAAATAACGGGATAAGATGCAACGAACAATGGCACAGCACCTGCAACGCCGACCAAAATCATCCCCAGCGCAATTGTCTTCTTATCCCCCAACTTTGCTGCGATAAAAGCACTAAATAAAACAAATATCGTCACAAAGATAGATGGTGTTGTTGATAACGCTTGCGCCTCAGTTGCCGTAACGCCAAGTGCTTCTGCCATTTGTGGCAAAGCGCCGTTGATGGCGTAAGCACTTGTTAACATAAATGAAATACCTAAAAAGGCAATTTTAGTGAGCCATTTATCCTGACTTCTCATTACATTCTCCTCAAATCTGATTAAAACCGGTTCCAATTTTGTTAAACAAAACATGCTTTGTGCATTTCTACACAAGTAATTATAATATCCCGATTTTTAATTGTCAAACGTTTTTCAAATGTAATAAATTGTGTAAATCTTTCAGAAAATTACATTTTCTTACATTGTTGCTATAACTATCATTTAGTAATTTATATTAAAATAATGCGCTGCTCTTTTTGGCTAAAATAAAAAAGCAAATTTTAACAATTTGCTTTTATTGCGCCGTCGGCGCTGCTGATTTTGACGGTAATTGGCTAATATAAGTGTAAGCCCCTTGACCCGCAATCCCTCCTTCTCCGACAGCTGTCGTAATTTGGCGGAGATCTTTGGCACGAACGTCACCAATTGCAAAAATACCAGGAATGGCAGTTTGCATCTTGTCGTCTGTGATAATCCAACCTTCATCATCAGTAATATTCAAATTTTCAAAGCCTTGTGTGTTGGGCTTTAAACCAACATAAATAAAGACACCACTCGCATCAATATGTGATACTTCTTGCGTTTGATTGTTGATGACATCAAGACCAGTCACCTTTTCACCATCACCAGTAATCGCGAGTACTTCAGTAAACCAATTAAATGCCATTTTGTCACTAGCAAAAGCACGGTCTTGAATAATTTGTTGCGCACGCAACTTATCGCGACGATGCAATACCGTGACTGACTTGGCCAAGTTTGTCAGATATAGTCCCTCTTCAATAGCAGAATCACCGCCACCAACAACGACAACATCTTCATTACGGAAAAAGGCCCCATCACATACCGCACAGTAGCTGACACCACGGCCTTGATAGTCTTCTTCACCGTCTTTACCCAAATGAATATGCTCAGAACCAGTCGCAATAATCACAACTTTGGCCTTGTAGTCACCCATATCCGTATGGATAAGCTTGTCTTCACCATCTAACGTGATTTCTTCAACCATACCAAAACCATATTCCGCACCAAATTGTGTTGATGAGGCATACATTTTCTCGGCCAAATCTGGTCCCAAAATCGAGTCAAAACCTGGATAGTTTTCAACTTCAGCCGTATTATTCATTTGGCCACCATAAATACCACGGTCTAACATCAAAACGGAAAGATCGGCACGTGACGCATAGGTTGCCGCCGTCATGCCGGCTGGACCAGCCCCAATAATCACAACATCATATTGCTTATAATCTGTCAATTTGTTGCCCTCATTTCACTTACTTTTTGTTAACCCTATTTTACACGACACAACTTGATTTGTCTCGTGATTTGAATTTTACAACTTAGCAGCAAGTTCCTTGATGTAGGCGCGTAATTGATCTTTGGTTTGTGGGTGCTTCAAGCCAAATTCAATATTAGTTTCTAGGAAACCAATCTTTGAGCCAATGTCATAACGATTTCCCTTGAATTCATGGGCATAAACGTGCTGACGGTTATTCAATGAATCAATGGCATCCGTTAATTGGATTTCATTACCCTTACCAGGCGTTGTGTTTTCAAGTTCTTCAAAAATTTCCGGTGTTAACAAGTAACGCCCAATAATGGCCAAGTCAGAAGGCGCATCTTCTGGCTTAGGCTTTTCCACGAATCTCTTAACGCGGAAAAGTCCCTTTGAAGCTTCAGCAGCTGGGTCAATTACCCCGTATTCTGACACTTGGTCATGCGGCACTCTCATGACCGCCAAAGTTGATTCACCAGTTTCTTCATAACGGTCAATCAATTGCTTTGTCAATGGCACGTCATCTTCCATCAAATCATCACCAAGCAACACGACGAAAGGTTCGTCCCCAATAAAGGCCTTGGCTGTTAAGACCGCATCCCCTAAGCCCTTTGGGTGTGACTGACGAATAAAGTACATGTTAATGTCCGTTGTTTCTTGCACAATCTTAAGTAATTCATCCTTACCCTTTTCGCGCAAGTTGTTTTCCAATTCTGGATTTGAGTCAAAGTGATCTTCAATTGATCGCTTTGACTTCCCATCAACAATAACAATCTCTTCGATACCTGAGGCAATTGCTTCACGCACGATATATTCAATCGTTGGTGTATCAACAATTGGTAACATTTCCTTTGCCAAAGCCTTTGTCGCTGGCAAAAAACGTGTGCCAAGTCCTGCTGCTGGAATAATTGCCTTACGTACTGGTTTCATAATTTATAACTCGCTTTCTTTCTTTTCAATCTAACACAAACATCATGCTAATCTTCAGATTTTAATGGCCGTGCCATCAAATCAGCAATCGCTTGTGCTAATGGTTTATCTTCATACAACACTTGATAAATCGCTGTCGTAATCGGCATATCAACTTGATAAGTTTTGGCAAAATCGTACACGGCTTTCGTCGTGTTGACGCCTTCAATCACCATGCCCATGTCTTCGGTTACCTGGGCCAGGGTTTTGCCTTGTCCAAGTCCCATACCAGCGCGATAGTTTCGTGAATTTGGTGACATGCCTGTCACAATTAAATCCCCGATACCCGCTAATTCATAGAGCGTTTCTTCTTTGGCACCCATGGCCAACCCAAGCGCCCGCATTTCCACTAAACTACGGGTCAACAAGGCAGCTTGTGCATTAGCACCATACCCTAGTCCAACTAACGCGCCTGAGCCGATGGCAACAATATTTTTCAAGGCTGCAAACAACTCTGAACCAAGTAAATCATGATTGGTATAGGCGCGGAAAGTTTGATTTGATAAAACTGTTTGCAACAACTTAGCTGCTGCTTCGTCCTCACTCCCAATCGATACCGCCGTTAGATCATGTCGAATAACATCTTCAGCGTGTGACGGTCCTGATACTACTGCAATTGCTGACCGATAAGTAGCTGGTATTTCTTCAGCCATCATTTCAGAAATGCGCTTGTAAGTCCCTTGTTCGAGACCCTTAGTCGCATGTGCCAAAATGACTGTCTGTTGTTGCGCAGTTAAGACGTCAGCTAGTTGTTGGGCTACTTCGCGGACTGCTTTAGTCGGCACCACACTCAAGACAATCTCAACATCCGCCACGGCTTCAGCCATGTCACTGGTAGCCACTAACTGTTCTGACAACTGTGCTTGTGGCAGATACTTGTCATTGGTATGTTGGGTGTTAATTTCAACTGCTTGATCTGGGTTATGTGTCCATAAACGTACATCATGCCCGTTTTCTGCAGCGGTATTTGCTAAAGCTGTGCCCCAAGACCCTGCACCGAGTACGGCCAGTTTAGTCATGTTTGTTCTCCAAATCTTTCTTTTCGTTCTTGGCCATTTCAGCAGCCATTCGTGCTTCAAGCGTTTTAAGCGGATCAATGCCCATATTAGCCGTGCGGAACTTGACTGCCGCCGCATCAATCACACTCGCTGTATTACGCCCAGGTGTAACTGGCACAACCATGCGCTTGATTTTCACCCCTAAAATTTCCAACGTATCATTATCATTGCCTAAGCGGTCAAAGTTTGCTTCACCAATTTTACCGTTTGAGAGATGAATATTCACCGCGATTGTGGCGTGTGAACGCACGGCCACAGCACCGTAAACTTGTTGCACGTCAATAATACCAACACCACGTACTTCCATCATATTTCGGAGGACGTCGCTTGGTTCACCAATTAAACGTTCTTCATCTTCTTGATAAATATCCACACGATCATCGGCAACCAAACGCGCTTTATCCTGTTGAATCAACTCCAAGGCCGCTTCTGTTTTACCAATTCCGGCATCACCAGTAATCAAAACACCCAAGCCATACACGTCAATCAAGACGCCATGTACGCTTTCTCGGGGTGACAATTGACCACCCAAATAGTACGTCATATTCGACAAAATACGTGAAGAGGTTAGCGTTGATGTCAAAATTGGAATATGTGCCTCTTCAGCTGCCTGCTTCAGTTCATCACTGATTGGTAAGCCGGTTGACACCACAAACGCTGGCGTCGTCGCATCAGCCATCCGGCGATAGACCATCAAAAGCTCATCGTGTCCCATCCGTTCTGAAAAGGACGTCTCAGTAATCCCAAGCAATTGCACACGTTCAGGCGCATAATAATTAAAATACCCCGTCATTTCTAGACCAGGACGTGAAATGTCTGCAGTGGTAATTGGCCGATCTAAATACTGCTCCCCAGACACAATTTCTAATCGGGTATGATCAACCAACTGTTTTACTGTCACTGAATTCTGTATCATACTACTATCTTTCTCAATCTATTTATACATCGGAGGTCAATATTGTATTCACAATCGATAACACAATTGCCATTAAAATTGCCCAACCAAAACCGGCAAAAGCGAAGCCACCCACTAACAATGTTGTCATTTCTAATAGCAAGGCATTAATAATAATTGTAAATAAGCCAAAAGTCATGATGTTGAGTGGCAACGTTAAGAGTAATAATACTGGCTTAATCAGCATGTTTAGCAACGCCAATACAAAGGCCGCGCCTAAAGCCGTCAGCCAGTTCTCAACGCTAAACCCGCTGGGAAATAGCGTTGCTGTCACCATAAAGATAATCATCGTGGTGACTAATCTTGCAATAAACGGCATAGGCCCCCTCCAGTAATCATGTAAGCGCTTTAAACATTGATATAAAGCATCTTATCGGAAACGTTATAAATTCATTATACCAAATATTTAAATATGATGAGTAGAAAAAATGACTGAACGAGCTGTTCAGTCATTTTTCTGCCATCATTGCTACAAAACCGAGGGCAATGATGGGGATTATAGGTTAAATAAAGTAATTGTAGCCAGGGTTTAATTCAATAATTTTACCTGTGCGCTTATAAACGATCCACTCCGCGATATCGATAGTATAGTCCCCAATGCGCTTCAAGTAACCCGCAATCACCAAATAATCAGCCGCTGAATCGACCAATTCTGGATCATCCTTCATGCCTTTTACGGAATCCAAACGGACTTTAGCCGCCCGATTTGACCATGATTGGTTTTCTTCAGCAATTGTTTCCGCGCCTAAAGCGTCATTTTTAACGTAGTAATCCATCACACGAGAAACCATTGTTGCCACTTGTTCGCCGATTTCACCCAATTCTTTTTCGACACTAGGAATATGCTTAGTGCCTTTCACACGAATGGTTGAATTGGCAATGTTACGCGCTTGATCACCCATACGTTCTAGGACTGAAACAGCCTTTAAAATCGTCACGATTTCACGCAAATCAGTCGTCACGGGTTGATACAAGGCAATCATTTCAAATGTCTTCTTTTCAATGGCCGCTTCGCGTTCATTAATCTTATGATCATTTTCCAAAATGGCCTTCGCCCCCTCGCGATCATGATCGACAAATGATTGCACTGCCTTTTGAATCGTTTGGGCGACAAGCATCCCCATTTCTGTAAATGAATTATCTAAGTCAGCTAATTCTTCATCAAATAAACGTCGCATATTGTTTCTCCTTTATGCTTAGCCAAAACGGCCACTGATGTAATCTTGTGTTTCTTGGCGCTGTGGGTTTAAGAAGATGTTTTTCGTTGCATCCACTTCAATCAAATTACCACTTAGGAAAAATGCTGTGCGATCTGATAGACGTGATGCTTGAGACATCGAATGTGTCACAATAATCATCGCATAATCATTTCTTAAATTCAACAACGTTTCTTCAATGTTGTGACTTGATACGGGATCCAAAGCTGATGTGGGTTCATCTAACAATAACAACTCTGGTGAGGTAGCCAGCACACGGGCAATGGATACACGTTGCTGTTGGCCACCTGATAAGCCTAATGCTGACTTGTGCAAATCATCTTTCACTTCATCCCAAACGGACGCTTGACGTAGCGCTTTTTCAACGGCTTCATCCAGCACCGTTTTATCGCGAACACCGTCTAAGCGCAACCCAAAGATGACATTTTCATAGATTGAAAATGGAAATGGATTAGGTTGTTGGAAGACCATCCCAATACGCTTACGCAATTCAACTGTATCCGTTGTTGGCGCATAAATATTGGTCCCATTAAAGTCAAACGTGCCGGTGACCGTAATGTTATCTTCCAAATCATGCATCCGGTTTAGCGCCCGCAAATAAGTAGACTTCCCTGATCCAGAAGGCCCAATGAGCGCCGTAATGCCTTTTTCTGGAAATGTGAGGTTAATGCCATGCAAGGCCTCTTTTTTACCGTACCATAATTTCACATCGCGCGTTTCAAGAATATTCTTTTGTGTACTCTCTGTCATCCGAAGTTCCCCGATATATAATCATTTGTTAGCGCAACTTTTGGCCGTGTAAAGATTTTACGTGTTAAATCATATTCAATGACTTTTCCCATGTGGAAGAACGCCGTGTAGTCACTAATACGCGCTGCTTGTTGCATGTTGTGCGTCACAATAATGATCGTATACTTGTTTTTCAACTCAAGCAGTGTGTCTTCAACTTGTGCTGACGAAATTGGGTCAAGCGCACTTGACGGTTCATCGAGCAACAAAATATCTGGCTTCAATGCCAATGCGCGGGCAATCACCAACCGTTGGGCTTGTCCACCTGACAAAGCGAGGGCTGACTTGTTTAATTCATCTTTTACTTCGTCCCACAAAGCAGCTTGACGCAAACTTGTTTCAACAATTTCGTCTAATTCTTGCTTGTCAGTTACCCCACGTTGTGTCAACGCAAAGGTAATGTTGTTATAAATTGACTTTGCAAACGGATTCGGACGTTGGAAAACCATGCCAATATGGCGGCGCATTTCGTAAACATCAATCGCTTTCGTATTAATGTCAACACCGCGGTACATAATATTCCCTTTAACTGTCGCCACGCCATCATTCATGCGGTTCAAAGACCGTAAAAAGGTTGACTTACCGGAACCAGAGGCACCGATTAAACTCGTAATTTTGTAACGTTCAAACGCTAAATCACCTTCACTCAAGGCCAAGTTATCACCATAATAAACTTGCAAATCATGTGTTGACAACGCAATTTCATGCTTTTCAGGTGACATGTTATAGATATAGCGTTCGGGCTGCTCATCCGAAATAAATTCACTGACTGGTTTTAAATCAATCGTATTTGCCATTTTTTCTCCATAAAGCCTACAATCAGGCTGTCCTATTGCCTAGTAGCTGACTGTGACAACTGTTTCTTTCAATAAACTCACAAAGCTCACATTAAGCACTGGTAAGCTTTTTGTGTAACTTTGTGCCCAGCTTACGTGCACTGAAGTTAAACAATAAGACAACAATGATCAACACCGCTGAGGAACCAGCAGAAACTGCACTCACGTCAGGCATAATCCCTTCAGAATTAATTTTCCAAATATGCACCGCCAAAGTTTCGGCCGGACGCATTGGGTTTAGCGGACTAGAAATGTTGAATGGATTCCAGTCGCTGAAGTTCAAAGCTGGGGCAGATTGTCCCGCTGTATAAATCAAGGCCGCCGCTTCACCAAACACACGACCAGCAGACAAGACAACACCGGTGACAATTGAAGGCACCGCTGCTGGTAAGATGACATGAATCACTGTTTCCCAGCGTGATAGGCCTAATGCTGAGCCGGCTTCACGTTGCAAGTTTGGAATTTGTGCCAAACTGGTTTCAATTGAGCGTGTCAACAAAGGTAAGTTGAAAAATGTGAGGGCGATGGCCCCAGACAAAATTGAAAAGCCTAAATGGAATTTCACCACAAACAACAAGAAACCAAACAAGCCGACAACAACTGATGGCAATGAACTCAAAATTTCGATTGCTGTCCGAACAATTGTTGTCAAAGGGCCCTTGCGGGCATATTCATTCAAGTAAATTGCCGCAGCTAAAGCGATTGGAAAACTAATCGCCATGGCAAGCACTAACAAGTAAAACGAGTTAAACAATTGCACCCCAATACCACCGCCAGCTTCAAAGGCTTTGGCTGGTGCCGTCAAGAAATGCCATGACAAGTGTGGTACGCCACGAACTAAAATAAAGGCGAGCATGGCCGCTAAGATTAGCGCAACAATCCCAGAAATCATATAAATGATGCCTGTGGCGATTTTATCAGCAGTTTTTGCATTCATTATTTCATTTCCCCTTTGCGTCCAATAGCGCGCACAATCAAGTTAAAGACAAGTGACATCAATAGCAAGATCATGGCCAAAGTCCACAAGACATTATTTTGTAGTGAGCCCATAACTGTGTTACCAATCCCCATTGTCAAGACAGAAGTCAAGGTTGAGGCTGGTGAAATCAGGTTCTGTGGCATCAATGCCGCGTTACCAATAACCATTTGGACGGCCAAGGCTTCACCAAACGCACGCGCCATACCAAAGACAATCGCTGTCAAAATACCTGGGGTTGCCGCACGCAAGATGACTTTATAAATCATTTGCCAACGCGTCGCCCCAATCGCCAAAGCTGATTCACGGTAATGACGTGGCACTGATTTCAACGTATCCACCGTCATTGACGTAATCGTTGGTAAGATCATGACGAATAACACAATAGTACCCGATAAGATACCAAATCCTGATCCACCAAACACTGTCCGAATAAATGGCACAACCACCGTTAAGCCGATGAAACCATAAACAACTGATGGAATACCAACCAGCAATTCAATAATTGGTTGCATGATTTTTGTCCCACGCTTTTGTGCAATTTCAGTCATAAAGAGGGCCGTCCCAATTGCAAATGGTGTGGCAACAATTGCGGCTAAAAACGTGACCAAGAACGAGCCCATGATCATTGGCATCGCCCCGACATAAGGCTGTTTTGTTTGTGGATTAATCACTGATGGATTCCAAGTTGTGCCAAAGAGAAATTCCTTCACACTGACACCATCTTGGAAAAATGTTGATAGTCCACGGCTCATAACGAAAGCAAAAATTGAAACGACAACAAGCACGATCAAGGCCAACGCTGACAAACTAATTGCCCGCCCCATTGCGTCTTGCTTCGTTGATTCTGACTTTTGCATCAACTTTTTTGTAATGTTATCCATTTTATCTCCAAAGTATTTGACGAGTGGTTATCCACTGTCTACTATATTTCAAATGCTGTTCTGATGTGATTAGCACACAATAGCTAAACATCACATTCTTTTTTTATAATCTGGCCGTCGACTTGACGAATAACTCGCATATCATGAACTGAGATATAGCCCAACTTTGGCACCAAAGTCTTTTGGATTTTTTCTGATGTTAAATAGTCCAAGAACTTGGCGACACGCTTGGTTGGTTGCCCGTTCGTATACACGTGCTCATACGACCAAATCGGATACCGACCAGTAATGACATTGCTGTTGGTTGGCTTGACATGGTCAATTGTCGGTGCCACAACGGTATTGTTGATGTACCCAAAGGCTGCATAAGAGATGGCACCAGGTGTTGTCGCGACAATTGATCGCACCATACCAGATGAATCTTGTTCTTGCGCTGAAGTACTCTTATCACCCATCAAACCAAACTTTTCAAAGGTTGCCCGTGTTCCTGAGCCCGCGGCACGATTGATGATCACGATTGGTAAATCACGCCCACCGACTTGACGCCAGTTCGTCACTTTACCTGTGAAAATCTCACGCAATTGTTGGGTGCTCAAGTTGGTCACCCCATTTTCTTTATTTAATAACGGTGTAATGCCAACGACAGCCACTTGATGGTCGACTAACTTCGTCGCATCAATCCCTGACTTTTCTTCGGCAAATACATCTGCGTTTCCTAAATCAACCGCGCCTTGTGCGACTTGACTTAGACCGGTACCCGTACCGCCACCTTGCACATTCACAAATGTCCCAAGATTAACTTTCGTGTATTCTTCTCCGGCAGCTTCTACCAATGGTTGTAAGGCCGTTGAACCGACAGCCGTGATTGATGTGCCTGATGCACTTTTATCACGTGTAATGTAACCTGCGCCAATGGCCGCAATAAGACCCACGATGACGATTGTTGATACAATCGTCCCGCGATGTGATTTCGACATGTTGATGCCTCCCAAGATTTAACTACAATAACTACTACTCTCCTATTATCTTAAAGTTATGTAAATGTCATCGCGGGTGAATGTAAAGGTTGTGTCAAGAAATATTTACAAAGGTAACGTCACACTGATTGTTGTGCCCACCGCAACTTGTGATTGCACTTTAATTTCGCCATTGTGCTTATTGACAATTTCATTAACAATGGCTAACCCTAAGCCCGTGCCACTGGCAATTTTGCGTTGTCGTGATTCATCCCCACGATAAAATCGTTCAAAAATACGTGATTGCTGATTCGTAGGAATCCCAATACCCGTATCTTTAACATTTAACTGCCAATGCTGATGATCCTTGTAAGCCGTGACGTGAATGTCGCCACCTTGGACATTATATTTCACTGCATTAACAATCAAGTTTTGTAAAATCATCTCCACGTCTGTTTTGAGGCCACGAATGATAAAATCATCGGGCACGTCATTACGTAATTGCACAGCTTTGGTTTCCGCCAGTGGCATCACATGCTGCCATTGTTCGGCCACCATATCATGAATCACTAACTCCGTCTGCACAGCCTCTCGCTTTTGTTGCACACGTGATAACGAGAGAATATCATTGACCAATGACGATAGCCGTTTGGCTTCCTGCGCTACAATATCCAAAAACATCTCCCGCGTGGCTTGGTCTGCACCGGCCGGCCCTTGTAATGTTTCGATAAATCCCGTAATTGCTGTTAGCGGTGTTTTTAACTCATGAGACGCATTCGCCAAAAAGTCAGACTGCATCCGCTCAACTTGTAAGACCGACGTTAGGTCATAAATAATGATCATGACTTCCGCATGTTTCAGATTACCTTGGTGATACAAAGTACTCACTTCATACTGTTTCATATCACCATTAATTTGCAAATTTAAAATCGATTGTTGATTTTTTTGCGTATTAAACGTTTGGGTAATGAGCTCAGAGAGCGTGAACTGTCGAATCACCATACTTTCGGCAATAGGCGTTTCGGGGCGTTGAATCCCTAACAGGTCAGCCGCCGTTTCATTAAACACATCAATGGTATGCGCGCGATTAATATTAATCACCCCAACTGGTAAGCTCGCCAGCAATGACTGGTAGTTTGTGACATCACGTTGTGCTGCTTGGCGTGCTTGCTCAATCCGATGTTGCATCACATTAAATTGCTGAATTAAGGCGTAATAAGGCGATCCTGGTTCCGCCAACACGCCTCTTGGTGTCTCACCAGCAACCGTATCGGCCATCCGTTTTTGCATGACTTTTAATTCTTGTTGTTGGCGATTTTCCAAAAAATTAGCCCATATGACAATGACAAAAGTTGCCAAAGTCATGATTAAAACAAGCAACAGCCACTGTCTTAAGCGTAGCTGCAATAGACTACTCATCACGCCACAGCAAACAAAATTGATCAACCAAAACGATAGAAATTTTAATAATTTTTTTGTCATTACCTTACTCCAATATCTCTATCATAACAAAAAAGCCCGCTGACGCGGACTTTGAAAAATGACTTAAATTAGTTTTTTGTAACCTTGCCTGACGCATCACGTGTCACTTTCATATCCGTCAAACCAATGTAACCAAGCTTTGGCACGATTGACTTTTGTACTTCCTTAGTTGTGAAGTAATCCAAGAATGCCTTAGTGGCACCTGTAGCGTCACCCTTTGTATACATATGTTCGTATGCCCAGATTGGCCATGAATTGTCTTCAACATTCTTTGTATCAGGCGTTACCTTGTCAATGTTAAGCGCCTTGATACCAGAAGCATCCAAGTAAGCAAAGGCTAGGTATGAAATAGCCCCTGGTGTTGTTGACACGATCTTTTGAACCGTACCGTTAGAATCTTGTTCTGTTGCTTGAACAGCATTTTGACCGTCTAACACATTCTTTTCAAAGACAGCGCGTGTCCCTGAACCAGTAGCACGGTTAACCACAACGATCTTTTCGTCTTTACCGCCCACTTCTTTCCAGTTCGTAATCTTACCAGTGAAGATGTCACGCAATTGGGTCTTTGACAAATTTGACACTTGCACATCTGAGTTCACAACTGGTGCAATACCAACAACTGCGACTTTGTGATCCTTCAACTTAGAAGCATCAACACCAGACTTTTCTTCAGCAAAGACGTCCGAGTTACCGATTTGTGCTGAGCCACTCGCAACTTGACTCAAACCAGCACCTGAACCACCACCTTGAACTGTCACTGTCACACCAGGATTTTTTTGTTGGAATGACGTTGCAACTTGTTCTGCCAATGGTTGCAAGGCCGTCGATCCTAAGGCAAGCACCTTACCACTGAGATTAGAAGTGGTTGTTTTTTGTGTGTCTTGCTTAGTCGTACTTTGATTTGAATTGGCATACAATGCCACACCTGCTGCGATAACGACAACACCGCCGATAACACCGACAACTGCTTTGTTCATGAGTAATTCTCCCTTGTCTAAGGCTTCATTGAAGCGTATGTAGTGTAAACTTGGTTGTAGTAGTGGCTCTTGGGTGCCAGTCCTTGTTTACAAGTTATATACTACCGACGCTGTGTCAAAGAACTAGGCACAAACCTGTCATCATTATGTAAATCATTGTAAAGTCATCTTTACGCGGCTAAACCACCATGGTATAGCCGAAACCACGAACCGTTTTCAGGAGCACTGGCGACTTCGGGTTGGTTTCAATTTTTTCCCGTAAATTACTAATATGCATATCAACCATACGGCTTTCACCCGTATATTCATAGCCCCACACTGCCGTTAAAATCGTCTCACGATCAATGACACGTCCGATACGTTGGGCAAAATAGAGCAACAATTCATATTCTCGCGGGGTCAACGTCAAAATCTTATCAGCCTTGGTCACAACCTTCTTATTATCATCAATGACCAGATCCTGAATCTTGATGATATCCGCCTCTTCAGAGACTTGATGATCAACTTGTGAACGACGCAACACCGCTTTTAAACGCGCGATGACTTCTCTTGGACTAAACGGCTTAGTAATATAATCATCTGCCCCAAGTTCTAGACCAAACACTCGATCAAATTCATCCCCTTTGGCAGTGACCAAAATCACTGGGGTACTAATCTTATCTTGACGTAAGGTTTTCAAAACCGTCATACCATCCATGCCTGGTAGCATCAAATCTAGCAAAATAGCATCGAATTGTTGTTGACTGGCTAATTGGTAAGCCGTCTGGCCATCTTCTGCCACTGTGACGTCATAATTATTCTCTTCCAAGTTATATTGCAATAACGTTGAAATTGCTGCTTCATCATCCACTACTAAAATTTTTGTCATGATCCCAACACACCTTTTTTAATTATGATGTCTGCCTCTCTAATTGTTTGCTTAATTGCATTGTAACAAAAAAAATGGACACGCCCTAGCGTTTCCATTTATTCTTTACAGGATTTATACAATTGGTTCGTCCGTTAAATCATCATCTTCATCAGCGACCAATGTCAATGTTTCTGGGGCTTCAATTACCTCATCATCAGTCTCTTCTACTAACAACTCGCCATCACCAATGCCAAAGGCGTTACGGACTTTAGCATAGATTTCTTGACGCATCGCAGCATTTTCTGGTGCATCCAAGAATTCTTTCGCTTTTTCACGACCTTGGCCAACTTTGACATCACCGTAATAGTAAAAGGCACCGGCTTTGCGGATAATTTCTTGTTCCGCACCGAGATCCAAAATTTCACCAGTTTGTGAAATGCCCTTTCCGTACATGATATCAACTTCAGCAACCTTAAATGGTGGCGCCACCTTGTTCTTAACCACTTTGACTTTGGTTAAGTTTCCGGTCACATCTGTGCCATCTTTAATTTGGGTTGAACGACGAACTTCCAAACGGATCGTTGAATAGAATTTCAACGCACGTCCACCCGGCGTCGTTTCTGGGTTACCAAACATGACACCGATCTTTTCACGAATTTGGTTGATAAAAATCGCAACTGTACCAGTACGGTTCAATGTACCCGCCAGTTTACGCAAAGCTTGGCTCATCAAACGGGCTTGCAAGCCAACGTGTGAGTCGCCCATTTCCCCTTCGATTTCTGCACGTGGTACTAACGCTGCCACAGAATCCACAACGATGATATCCACTGCCCCAGATTGTACCAAAGCATCAGCAATTTCTAACCCTTGTTCCCCAGTATCTGGTTGTGACAAAAGCAATTCATCTTTTTTAACACCCAAAGCTTCAGCGTATTTCACATCCAAGGCATTTTCGGCATCAATATAGGCAGCTGTGCCACCAGCTTTTTGCACTTCGGCAACAGCGTGTAAGGCCAACGTTGTTTTACCAGAAGATTCTGGTCCATAAATTTCAATAATACGTCCCTTAGGATAGCCACCAACGCCTAAAGCAACATCTAGCTTAACTGATCCTGAAGGATAAGTCTCAACTTGTGTCAGCGCATTATCCCCTAACAGCATGATTGATCCCTTACCGAAATTTTTTTCGATACGCTTTAAAGCCTCATCAAGTGCCGCCTTACGGCCGCTTGCTTGACTGTCTTTATCGTCTTTTTTAGTCGTCTTTTTTGTGACCATTTTTAGCTAACTCCTTTTATCTTACCTCAATAGTGTACCTGTTTCTAAACGTAAAAGCAAGCATTTAACGAACAATTGTTCGACAGCGTTCGTACCTTATTTGATGATACGAAAAAAGCGCTTATCGCGCTTTTTATAGACCGTCGGAAAAGACTACTCGGTTCTGCCAGAAATAGTCAATGCCTGAATAAATTGTAAAGATAACCGCAATCCACAATAAGATTTCACCAATGGGCAACCCAATTGCAGTAAATGGGACATCTTTGAGATATAAAAAGAAAATCGCAAACATTTGCGAGAAAGTCTTAATTTTACCCGGCATCTGTGCCGCTAAGACTTTACCATTATTTTCTACAATTAAGGTACGTAAACCAGTAACGGCTAGTTCCCGAATCACAATCACAGCTGTCATCCAAGCTGGTACCACGTTGAACCCAGTCAAAAAGATCAAGGCTGTCATGACCAACAACTTATCGGCCAACGGATCGGCAAACTTACCAAAATTCGTCACCAGATGTTGGCGACGGGCAATTTGACCATCCAAAAAATCCGTGATTGATGCTACCGCAAACACAATGGCAGCAAGCAACCAATTGAGTGGCAACATCACACCTGTCACGTCAAGTGATTGCCACGCATAAGGTACCGATAATAATAGGATAAAAACAGGAATAAGAATAATACGAAAAACAGTGAGTTGATTTGGCAGATTCATAATGGCCCCTTATTTATTGAGATTGAACAAAACGTTCCAAAACGGCGTTGCCGTTCCGATAACTGTTACCTTTTGATCATCAAAGGTCATCGTTGCATTGGCAACATTGGTGAATTGAACATTCACCGCGTTAGTACCAGCAGGCACATCAATCGTTTTATCGGCCTTGACCAGTTCATTTAACAACACAGTTGTCCCAACTGTCACTTTCACGTTGGTCCCAACACCCTGTGCTGAAACTTTAATCGTGTGTTGCTTATCGGCTTGCCCCGATAGGTTATAAATCGTTGTT
Source organism: Leuconostoc lactis (assembly GCF_007954625.1). NCBI lineage: Bacteria > Bacillati > Bacillota > Bacilli > Lactobacillales > Lactobacillaceae > Leuconostoc > Leuconostoc lactis. Next base: position 144,708 of record NZ_CP042420.1, read on the forward strand.
TGCAACGCCGTATTCTGTTCTGGCGTACCAAGTGTCACCTTAGGTTCTGGCTTCTTTTCTTCAGGCTTTTTTGATGACGACGCAGCGCTAGAAGCATCACTGCTACTGCTACTTGGTATCGTTGAAGTCGATACTGACACATTGCCACTATCACTATTTTGTTGGTCATTATTACCAAGATGCGTCATAGCAAACCAAACCGCAACGAGGCCAACTAAAATAAAAATAGCCAACCAAACCTTTGGTAACATGTCAGAAAATTTTGAACGCGGTGACGGATTAGGATTTGTCCCCGCACGCACTACCCCATCATTATCACGATGAGCCCGACTCAAGTCACGACTTCTCGAGATTGAAGGTGGCGTTGTTTCCCCTAGCAACGTCTCTGGATTTAAGCCCACTGCAATCGCATATTGGCGAATAAAGGCGCGCACATAAAAATCCCCAGGCAAAATGCTTAGGTTATTATTTTCAATGGCCTCCAGATAACGTGCTTGAATCTTAGTTGCTGCTTGCACGTCTTCTAAAGATAAATTTTTCGCCAGACGCGCAGCTTTTAACTGTTCGCCTATTTGATTCGTCAAAGTTTCACTCATAATTTGTCCAATGTTATTTTTTCAGAACAAAACGTTGTAAAGTCGCGTTCTGATATATTTTTTCAGCACTATCTAGTATATCACTATATGTTAAGTCTTGTAAAAGCATCACCTTATCAAATAAGTTTGTCCCAAATAACACATCATCCCCCCGTAAAGCGATACTTTCTAATGCATTTAAACGTTGGATGCCCTCTCCAAGTGTCGCACGGCGTAACGATTCAAACGCCGATTCGCCATGTGCCAAAATGGTTTTATATTGCGCAATTTGTGACTGAATAGCAGTCGTTAGTGCGTCATATTCAGTTGTTTCCGCAAAGAAACTCACAAATTGATACGCATGCATCAAATCAAATGATGTCTCAAACTCCGTATCGATAATACCTTTATTATACAGGTTTTGATACCAGTCTGTCTGCTCTCCAAACAAAATATCCGCCAAGATATCAGCTGCTAGCGTTAATTTGGTTGCCGCTTCACCCGTCACATCAAGTTTTGGTAACCGAATACCTAATGCAATTTTTGGCCGCGATACATCAAACTTTTGAATCGCTTCCTTTTTTGTTGGCTCAGGGATTGCTGGCTCGAATCGACGGACGTTGACTGCTTCAATCGCCTTTGTGGCCTGATTGGCCGTCACCAGTGCCAGCACTTCATCTGGATCAAAATGACCAACCACCTGCAAAGTCATTTGATTGGGTTGATAAAAGGCTCGATGAATTTGGTACAGCAGTTCCGGTGTAATTTGTGCAATGGAGGCTTTTGTCCCCGCAATATCTTCGGCAATTGGCGCACCCGGATACAAGAGTTCCAGCAAGCCCATATAAATGGCCCAGTTGGCATCATCATCATACATCTGAATTTCTTGACCGATAATGCCCTGTTCTTTGGCCACCGTTTGTGCACTAAAGTAAGGTGTTTGCACAAAATCAAGCAAATGCGCAAGGGCTGGCAAAACGTTTTGCGTCGTTGAAAACAGATAACTCGTTTGATACGGGTTCGTAAACGCGTTGGCATCCGCACCTAATTCACCAAACCGCGTAAAGGCATCCCCATCAGCCTTCTCAAAAAGTTTGTGTTCAAGAAAGTGGGCTGTCCCAGCTGGAATTGTAATCGGTGCTTCATCATTGATTTGAAATTGGCGTGCCAATGACCCAAATGGTGTCGTTAATACCGCAAATGTTTTATGATAATTTGGCTTTGGTACCATAACCACAGTTAGCCCGTTAGGTAACTCGGTCGTTAAAACTGTTTCTTTTAATTTTGGATATGTCTTTTCTATCATGCATCCGCCTCTGGCATCAATGTAAATCTTCCTTGTAAAATCACTTGGTCGGCCAATGCACTCACTTGCGCTGGTGTTACCGCTTGAATAGCCGCTACCCACTCCGCTGTGCTGGTCTCACGTTGTGTTAACAATCGAGAAAAGACAAGTTCAATTTCACTATTAGGTGAATCTTGTTGACTTAAATAATCGTTAATTAAGCTCGTTTTAATCGCATCAAAGATTTCGTCACTAAATTCACCCGCTTGAATCGCTTGCAATTCGGCTTGAATCATGCGATCCGTCTGTGCGACCTTATCCGCATCTAAACCTGCTGCCACTGTCATAAAGCCAGTATCATGCTGCCAACGTGAGTAGATACTATAAGCCAACGAGGCTTTTTCCCGAATATTGGTAAACAACTTAGATAACGCTGAACCACCAAATAAAGCGTTGAGCACTAAGGCTGTAAAGCGCTTTGGATCATCTGGTGGCAAACTCAACTGATAAGATAGCGTCAGGATGGCCTGATTAATATCTAATTGTGCTTCCGACAATTCAACGGTAGCTGGTCGTAGGCCTTGACGATAAAATGGCTGTAATACCATTTCACGGCGCGCTTGTAGTGGCCATTTTGCTAATTCAGCCACCACACGCTCAGCGTCAATATCACCGTACACAACAATATTGACTGAATCATTGGCAATCATCTGTTGATACGTCGCCAAAACGTCAGTCGCCGTTAACTGTTCAACATCACGCACTTGACCAGAAGATGGTAACCGCATGGCCGGCGCACTATAGGTCAGTTCTCGCAGTTTCAACATAGCATAGCGGCGCTTATCATCAGGTAGACTTGCTAATTCGTTGATCAAACTTTGACGTTCTTTATCAAACGTCGCTTGATCAAACTGATCCCCCGTCACCAGCGGTTCAAAAATCATATCCCGTAAAAAAGCAAAAGCATCCCCAAGGAGATGTTCTGCATGGTCAATATAAGTGGGCGCAGGCAATTGTAAATGGTAACGCACATGGTGTGTTTGGCCAAAACGCACCACATCTGTTTGAAACTGAGCACCATACAAATCAATCGTTTTTTGCGCAACGGCTTGTTGGTCGGGATACTTTTGCGAACTGACAGCGGTCAAGTAAGACAATAATGCCCGCGCCGAAATGGTATGCGTCAGTAACGGCGCCGCAAAATCGACAGCAATGTGTAGGGTTTTAAATTGTGTTGTTGGGTGAACAACAAGTGTCACACCAGGCTTAAGTTGTATTTTTTTCATAGTATTGGTGAGAAGAGTCGGCTGAACTTTTGAATAAATTTCATCCAATATGACTGATTCTCAAAATCCTCAATTGTCAATTTTTTTGACACTAAAATGTCTTGTTCAAACTGTTCTTCTAACTGTGTTGCAAACTCTGGATCATAGACAAACGCATTGGCTTCAAAATTCAATGAGAATGACCGAATATCCATATTGGCTGACCCAACGGTGCCAATTTCATGATCGATGGTGACTGCCTTACTGTGTAAGAAACCAGCATCATAACGATACACTTCCGCTCCCATGGCAATTAATTCTTGTGCATAATACTGTGTTGCCCGATAAACGAACGGATGATCTGGCATATCCGGAATCATCAAACGCACCCGAACACCTGACATAATCGCGATTTCTAAGGTTTCTAGTACGGCTGAGTCCGGAATGAAATACGGTGTTTGAATCGTAATTTCTGAACGAGCCGAAGCAAACATCCGCATAAAGCCTTGTTTAATTTGCTTTAAATCATTATCTGGCCCACTCGATACAATTTGAACCATCGCACGTCCGGACAATTCCTCAATTTCAGGAAAGTAGCCGGCAGTATCGACAAGTAATTCGTTTTCTTCAGCCGTGGCATTCCAATCCATCAAGAAACGACTTTGCAGTGATAAGACCGCATCACCATGAATCCGCAGATGCGTATCCCGCCAATGCCCAAACTTTTTAGAACGATCAACGTACTGGTCCCCAACGTTTAACCCACCGATGTAACCGATTTTACCATCAATGATAGCAATCTTACGATGATTTCGGAAATTAAATCGCAAGGTCAAAAGCTGGAAGCGACGCATTAAGAATGGCGCTACCACCCCACCTGCTTCACGCAAACGCTTATACATGTCACGATGTTGACCATGCGAACCAAATTGATCAAAAATCACATGCACGTCCACACCTTCGCGCGCTTTTTGCGTCAACAAATCGACTAATTGGTTCCCAATTTTATCATCATCAATCGTAAAGTACTCCAGATGGACATGATGCGTGGCCTGCCGAATGTCTTCAAACAACGCCTTAAATTTATCCGGTCCATTGGTAAAAATTTTAATCTTGTTACCACGCGTTAAGACTGACTCATCTGTGCGTAAAAACAAGTTCGCCAACTCAGTGGCTGAATCTGGAATCGGTAATAATTGCTCAATCGCTTCTAGCTGTCGCCGTTGGTTATCCGCGATTTGATCCAATCCAAGTTGTTCTTGTGTCCGTAAGCGAAATATCCGCTTATCAGAAATGCGACTGCCAACAAAGAAGAAAATGATAAACCCTAACACGGGTAACAGAATCAAGACTAATAACCACGCCCAGATTGATGCAATATCACGTTGTTGACTAAAAACAGTAATAATCGCCCCAAATGTGTTGGCAACTAAAAGAATTAAAAGGATTATCCACAATGAATCTCCTAGCATCTCACACCTCATTATCTCTCTATAATAATAGTACTAGTTTAACATTTTTTACGGTAGTATGACAAAATTGATGCTGTCAATGGCCGCAAAAAAGCCAAAGTGATGTACCACTTTGGCTTTTTAACTTATTTTGAGAACCATTTATTTTCAATTTGCGTTAAGCGCCCATCTTTTTTAAAGGCTGCTAACGTTTGATCGACTGCTTCTCGTAATTGATTATCGGACTTTCGGAAACCGACTGCCGTTTGATCAATTGGGAAATCACCAACAGTCACAGTGTAATCCTTTGGATTTGGTTGGTGGGCAACGTAATAACGCGCATAATCTTCATCAATTAACAGCCCATCAATGCGCCCAGCATTCAAATCATTGAACGCTTTGTCAAAGGTATCATACCCAACCACCTGCTGGTCTTTCACGTATTGCTTAAGGACCTTTGGATACTTGTTAAAGCCTTCATCACCACTAGAAGCCGTTTGGTCGCCCAAGACTTTATCCTTCATATCTGAGAAACGATTAATGTTATTTTTCTTAAGCGTTACCAGTACTTGAGTCGCCTTGTGGTAAGGCTTAGAAAAGGCCACCTGCTTTTCACGTGCTTTGATCACCGTATAGCCATTCCAGATCGCATCGATATTCCCAGTATTCAGCTCGGTTTCTTTCATCGACCAATCAATGGGCTGCCATTTGACTTTAATGCCCATCGTTTTAAAGACTGCCGTCGCCAAATCAACATCAAACCCAACAATGTTCCCCTCTTTATCACGGAAACCCATTGGTACAAATGTATCATCCAACCCAATCGTAATTTGTTTGGCTTTCTTGATACGTGCCCAGTCTGCCGTTTGGGTGGTTTGTTGTTCATTTTGCGCAGTTCGCTTCGCACCACTGCTTAAACTCATCGCCGCCCAAATCACAACACCAACAAAGAGCAGCCCGACTAACGTATTGACAATAATTTTTTTCTTCATACTTACCATCAGCGACTGACCTCCGTTGCAAAATCAAACACGCGATCCGATACCATTTCTGCAAAAGGTTGATCGTGCGTAATAATCAACTGCGTCACACCTTGCGCTTTGAGCGTTTTCACGACTTCCGCAACCTGCTTAGTTGACGCCTCATCTAAACCACTGGTTGGTTCATCATAGGCCAAAATTTTGGGATCCATTGCCAACGCCCGTGCAATCGCAACCCGCTGTTTTTGCCCACCCGATAGTTGGTAGGGATATAACGCTGCCTTATCAGCCATACCAAGCGTGGTTAACAACGCTGTCGCCTTGGCCTTAGCCGCATCACGTGACAGCCGGCTTACGTTAATGGGCGCGAGCATAATATTTTCAATCACGGTGTAGTTTGGAAAAAGATTAAAATCTTGAAAGATCAAACCAACCTTCGCATCCGCACGCGTGCCGTCAATGGCTAGCTGTTCACCGTTGAGGCGTACTTCACCAGCATCGGCCGTTTCCAGACCAGCTAAAATTTTAATCAAGGTTGTTTTACCAATACCTGATGGGCCGACAATACTGAGTACTTCACCATCTGCTACCGATAAATCCAACGCTTTAAAAATTGTATTTGTGGTATATGTTTTCGTTAACTGTTTAATTTCTAACATCGCTTATCTCCAACTATTCAATCGCGTTTCACTACGGCGTAAGAGGACTGTCACAACGGCCGTCATCAGCAAATAAATCAGCCCAACCAACAAATAAGGCACCAACGTCACATCACGGCTAGCCGCAATGTTTCCTGCTCGTAACAAGTCACCCAAACCGATGACATAAACTAATGACGTATCTTTAACCAAATTAATCACTTCATTACCAAATGATGGCACGATAATTTTAATCACTTGTGGCAAGATAATCTTGAAAAATGTTTGGACGCGCGTAAAGCCTAATACTTTCGCAGCGTCATATTGGCCACGCGGAATTGCTTGCAACCCACCACGGAAAATTTCGGCGAGATAAGCTGCATAGTTGACGATAAAGGCAATCGCAGCAGCTTCAAAACGGGGAAAAGTAATGCCCATCATCCCCAAACCATAATAGACGAAAATCAGTTGCAACAGGAGCGGTGTCCCCCGCATCACCCAGATATAACCATTAATCAACCAGCGAATGGTAAAATAAGGTGATTTCATCCCCAATGCCACAATAATACCTAATGGCACCGACCCAATAATGGTAATAAAGAAAACCCCTAACGTCATTTTCAACCCTGACATTAAACTGGGCAAAATTTCTAACAAATAATTCATCCTACTCTCCTTTGCGCGATATTGATTAACTTTAAGCGATTAAAAAAGTCCCCTTGCAAAATAACTTGCAAGAGGACGCGTCAGCGTGGTGCCACCTCAGATTCTAATTTTGTTCACACAAAATTACTCCGTCAGTCTTTTGGTTTAATGGTTGCAAAAACGCCCTCTGAATACAGGTGTATTCAGAGGGCGTTTTCCGCGGTGCCACCTCTTATCGCAAAACCATCACTGGTAGTTGCCTCAATAAGTCAAAAGACTGTTTGCGATAACGGGCAAAACCGATATGACCTACTCGATTCAATCATACACTCACAGATGTGTTTCAACTAACACCACTGTTTGCTCACACTACCCGCAAACTCCCTTAAAGTGATGCTAATCTACTCTTCCGCTCAACGTTTTTTAATATAAAGCTTAGTATAATCTATTTTTTTATTTTGTCAAGCACTTATCTCAAAAACTGGAATAAGGACCAGACTGGATAATAACCTAATGCCGCAATCGTCAGATTCAAGGCTACCGTTGGCAATACTTCATAAAGGAAAAACGATACCAAACTCACATTAGCAATCCCAATAATAAAACCAGCCATATAGGTGATGAGCAAATAAGTCACCAACCCAATCAATAGTAACGTCATCCCACTCAACAAACGTTCATCCAAATAGGCATGTAGTTGTTTCATGGCCCCAACAGCCCCTAAAAAGGCTACCGTGTAAGTCCCAAAGATGCCCGTATAATACATATCAAAGAGCACCCCAATAATAATGGTATATAGCCAAATTGGCACTTCATTTTCCGCATCAAATTGAATGGCATAAAACAACCAAATCAACGTTAGTACTGGTAACACATGCCATGGAAAAGCGGTAAAAATACCACCCATGGCAGCCATTAAATCACCATCTACAAATAGGAAAAAGAGCAATAAGACTGGGAAAACTACCCGCAAACGTGTTAATTGCCAAAAAGCCATTATTGCGCTCCAATCTCTGATACGGCCACCACTACTGTGGTGATATTACCTAAATCAGCCGCCGGTTCAATATAAATGCGCTTTGACAAACCGTAGTCATCCTTGGTAACTTTCGCTACTTTACCAACGTACAAACCAGATGGGATCACACCACCCAAGCCAGATGTTTCCACTAGGTCACCAGCTTTAATTTCATTATCCGACGTGACTTGTCCCATGATTAATTGGTTCGTTTCGCGATCAAAGTCTGTCACAATCCCATTGACATCCCCTTTATTACCTTTAATAGTAATGGCAAAACGGTTGGCATCTTCCCCAGTATCAGAAATCAGTGCCACTTTGGCATTCGTTGTATTGACTTCACTAATACGGCCAATAATACCGGAACCAGCCAAAACGGGCATACCCTTTTTCAAGCCAGATTTACTACCCTTGTTAATTACTAATTGTGATTGCCAAGTGGTTGGTGACCGACTAATAGTCACGGCAGTAACCGTTTTGAAATCCGTTAAGGTCGCTTCCAACTTTAACTGTTTTTTCAGCTCGCGGTTTTCTTCCTCAACAGTTTGCAAGCGCACTTTATCTTGTGCAAATTCATCAATTTTAGCCTTTAAAGCGCGATTTTCTTCAAATGTATCCAATAGATTCCCAATACTATTAGCCGTCCGACCAATTGCTGTTGTCGGTACCGCAATCACGCGACTTACACCACCCGCTAAATCATTGCTAAAACGTTGAATAAATGGCGGTGTATTGGTACGCTTCGCCCACCAGTTTGATCCGGCAATTAAGCCAACAATGACAATAAAAGCAATAATAATTGTTACAACTGCGCGAGATGAAAAAATTTTACGCATTTTGTTGTCCCCTTGTTTAAAAAATAAAAGCGCAGCGCAAGCGCTACGCTAGTGTACAATATGCCAACAACTGATTATCCTTGTCGCATCACATCAATTGACTTTAACGCCTCACCAGTGCCAATGGCCACTGCATCGAGTGGTTCATTAGCAATTAAGACTGGCACTTTGGTTGCTTCTTGAATAATCTTATCAAAATCACGTAAGAAAGCACCACCACCCGTTAAGACCATCCCGTGGTCAATGACATCGGCGGCGATTTCTGGTTGTGTTGATTCTAACGTTTCACGAATGGCAACGACAATTTCTTGCACAGGTTCTTGAATGGCCAATGCCACATCTTCCGCTGTCACATCAATTGTCTTAGGCAAACCTGTCAACAAATCGCGACCACGGACTGAAGCATTTGGCAATGTGCGTGCTAATTCAAGCGACGCTGCCCCAATTTCAATCTTTAAACGTTCCGCAGTTGGTTCACCAATGGTCACGTTGTACTTATTACGTACAAAATTGGCAATGGCTTCATCTAACTTGTCGCCGGCGATACGAATTGAACGGCTTGAAACAATACCACCAAGTGAAATCGTGGCCACGTCCGTTGTGCCACCACCCATATCCACAACCATTGAACCAGTTGGATCCATGACGGGCAAACCAGCCCCGACAGCAGCGGCAAATGGTTCTTCAATGACATACGCATCACGCGCACCAGCCACACGTGCGGCATCAATCACCGCACGACGTTCAACAGCTGTCACACCTGCAGGCACCCCAATTGTGACGTATGGCTTACCAATACGACCACCCAATGCCTTTTGCAAATAATAACGAATCATGGCAACCGTTGTATCGTAATCAGCAATCACACCATCACGCATTGGTCGAATAGCAGCAATACTTGCCGGTGTCCGGCCAAGCATATCCTTGGCTTCTGATCCGACTGCAACGACTTCATTCGTTTGTGTGTTACGTGCGACCACAGACGGCTCACGCAAAACAATGCCGCGTCCTTCAATATATACATATGTATTGGCTGTACCAAGATCGATACCAACGTTTCGTTGTCCAAATGAAAATGCCACTATGCTGCCCCTCTTTTGTACCTGTTATTGTGAAAAATACGCATGACTTAAATTATGCTTAACTTATAGTATTGTAGCATAAAAAACAATGATGTTGCCGATTAATTTGCGCGGACATATTTAATATGCCCACCTTTACCCGCAATGCCGCGAATGCGATTTTGGGATGGGAAGTCACGCCAAACTTGTTGAAATGCCGGAAAAGTTTCTGGCGTAATGTCAATTTCATCAATTTTACCGTCACGTAAATCATTTAATAATGTTTCATAATCCATAATTTCACCTCTAGTCCATTATACAACAAATTCATTTTAGCACTCGTTAAATAAGAGTGCTAAATTTAATTGTCATTTAATCTTAACCTGGTATACTATAGGTAAGCTATAGAAAGGAAAGTATCGTGCATTTTAGCGGTACACTTAATAATTATGGCATCACAAGACCCATTCGGATTTGGAAATATTAATTTTGATGATATGATGCGCGCCATGAATGAGCAAATGCAGGCCGCACAAAATGGTCAACAAGCCAACTTTGGCACTCAACAAAAAAATAAAAAAGATAAACAAAATAATCGCTCAACACTACTCGACGAATTTGGAATTAATTTAACACAACAAGCCCGTGACGGTAAGTTAGATCCGGTTATCGGTCGTGATAGCGAAATTTCCCGCACCATCGAGATATTAAATCGTCGTACCAAGAATAATCCTGTGCTTATCGGGGAACCAGGTGTTGGTAAAACAGCTGTTGTTGAAGGACTCGCACAAGCAATTGTTCACAATAAAGTCCCTGAAAAATTGCAATCAAAAGAGATTATCCGACTTGACATGTCTGCGCTTGTGCAAGGTACGGCAATGCGTGGTCAGTTTGAAGCCCGTATGCGGCAACTGATGCAAGAAGTCGCCGACAATGACGATATCATTTTGTTTATTGACGAAGTGCATGAAATCATGGGTGCCGGTAATGCCGAAGGTGGCATGGATGCTGGTAACATCCTAAAACCTGCTTTGGCGCGTGGTGAATTCCAATTGATTGGCGCCACGACTTTAAACGAATACCGTAAAATTGAAAAAGATGGCGCGATTGCTCGTCGGTTCCAACCTGTACAGGTAAACGAACCTTCAATGGCTGCCACAATTAAGATTTTAGAAGGGATTCAGCAACGTTACGAAGATTACCACCATGTTGTTTACACAGATGAAGCGATTGCTGCCGCGGTATCATTATCCGACCGTTACTTGCCAGAACGCTTCTTGCCAGACAAAGCGATTGATTTAATTGATGAAGCCGGTTCACGGAAGAACTTGTCTATGAAAATTGCTGATCCTAAAGCGATTCAGGCCAAAATCGACTCAGCCGACAAGCTCAAACAAGCAGCGATCGATCAAGAAAACTTTGAGAAAGCCAGCTATTGGCGTGATCAAGTCAACCAACTCGAATCGCAAAAAGCACAAGTTGAAGCCCATCCAGAAATGTTTAAGCCACAACCTGTCACTGAACAAGATATCCTAACAATCATCGAAGATAAAACGGACATTCCAGTTGGTGACTTGAAAGATAACGAAGCAAACCAACTTCGCGAGTTAGATGCGCACTTGTCAGCCCATGTGATTGGTCAAGATGCGGCCGTACAAACTGTGGCGAAAGCCATTCGTCGTAATCGTATTGGTTTGACCAAGTCCGGTCGCCCAATTGGCTCATTCCTCTTTGTCGGTCCAACCGGCGTTGGTAAAACTGAATTAGCCAAGCAATTGGCCAAAGAAATGTTTGGCAGCAAAGACGCTTTGATTCGCTTTGATATGTCAGAGTATATGGAAAAGCATGCGGTATCGAAAATGATCGGTGCCCCTGCTGGTTATGTAGGCTATGAAGAAGCTGGCCAACTGACAGAGCAAGTCCGTCGCCGTCCTTATTCCCTCGTCCTCATTGACGAAGTGGAAAAGGCGCATCCAGATGTGATGAATATGTTCTTACAAATTTTGGATGATGGTCGCTTGACCGATGCCCAAGGCCATGTCGTTAGCTTTAAAGATACAGTGATTATCATGACGTCAAACGCTGGTTCCACAGATACCGGTAACACGCCAATGGGCTTCAATCAAATTGATGCCCAAAGCAAGTTACTCCAACGTTTGGAAAATTATTTCCGTCCTGAATTCTTAAATCGTTTTGATGATATTGTGGAATTCGATCAATTGACGCAAGACCATCTCCTCACAATCGTTGACTTACTGTTAGCCGATATGAACGCTAATTTGGCAGATAATCAACTCCACGTCACGGTAAGCGACGCTGCAAAGCAACAACTCGCCAAGCTGGGTTATAACCCAGCTCTAGGCGCACGGCCACTACGTCGTGTCATTCAAGATCAAATCGCCGATCAACTGGCTGATTATTATCTATTACATCCTGAAAGTACCAATTTGTACGCTGATTTGGATGCTGAAACAAATCAAATTATTATTTCCGAAGAAGCCTACGTTAAGGCATAAGAAAAGCACGTTCTCGTTTGAGAACGTGCTTTTTTATAAGCTGCCAAGAAAGGTCAATTGTGACGATTTGGCCATCGCCTCTGGATTAGAACCAGGTAGGCCAACCGGTACCGCCACACCTAATTGGTCATAATAAGCTCGCCAATAGGCCGAAATATCATGGGTAGCATCGTGAAAACGTAACGGCTGCGGTTCGAACGGTAACAGGTCACCAAAGGCAACTTCAACCAATTCAGAACAATACAGTCCCGCACCATCTGGATAGAAAGTAGCGTTATACGGTTGCCCAAGATACGTTTTCGCACGGGCAATGACCGTCGTGACATCATCAACCTGTGGGCGATAAACATCCGGCCGACCAAATTCCGCTTGGAATTGCGCCAAATCCTGCATGGCCACACCATAGCGCGGACTCGCATGGATGACAGTCTGGTCATCCACAGCAATGCCAACATGCACATAAGTTCCCGTCGATGCAGCAATGGCTTCATCCATGGGTTCATGTTGATTTTTGATAAACAGTAAATCCCCAGCTTGTAATGCCATGCTTATCCCTCTGCTATTTGCGCTGTTATTGCCAAACAGGACTCATCAAATGTGTTTCTTCTGGCTTTGGTCCAACTGCAAAGCTCAACAGTTCAACTGACAGTAATTCAGAAATACGCTTTAAGTAACGTTGAGCGTTTTCTGGCAATTCATCAAATGATTGCACACCTGTAATATCTTCGTCCCAGCCAGGCAATGTTTCATAATTCACATCAAGCCCTTCAAACCATGTATCAGATGCTGGGAAATGATGAATTTCTTCACCCTTATACGTGTAAGATGTCGCAATCTTCAATTCTTTCAAACCAGACAAAACGTCAAGTGAATTGATCGCCAACTTTGTCAAACCAGACACTTGAACAGCGTGACGCAAAGCGACGGCATCTAACCAACCAATACGACGTGGACGCTTTGTGACCACACCATATTCATGACCAACTTCACGAATATGATCGGCAATATCATCGTGTAATTCTGTTGGGAATGGGCCTTCACCAACACGTGACGTGTAGGCCTTAATAACACCAACCACATCTTGGATTTGGTTAGGACCAACACCGGCCCCGTTCATTACCCCACCGGCTGTTGGGTTTGAACTTGTCACATAAGGATATGTGCCATGATCCACATCAAGCATGATACCTTGCGCACCTTCAAAGACAACACGCTTGTTGTTATCCATAAGTTGCCCCAATAGATAAGAAGTATCTGTGACATAAGGTGCCAATTGACGACCATATTCAACATAAGTTGAATAAATCGTGTCATAATCAAGTGTTTCTTCGCCATATAACTTTGTCAATTGCGCATTTTTGAATGGCAAATATTCTTTCAAAAGCTTAGCAAAGACTTCGGGATCAACCAAGTCAGCCATGCGGATGCCGACACGTGAAATTTTATCCGTGTAAGCTGGTCCGATACCCTTCTTTGTTGTTCCGATACGGTTATTTGATGATGATTCTGCTGCTTTATCAAGCGCAATATGATAAGGCATGATGACATGTGCGCGATTTGAAATACGCAAATTATCAACTGAAATACCCTTTGATTGCACTTCGGCAATTTCAGCCAACAAGGCTTCGGGATTGACCACCACACCATTACCAATAACTGCTAGTTGTCCCTCAGTTAAGATACCTGAAGGCAATGCTGACAATTCAAACTTGGTGTCACCATGCCAGATTGTGTGACCCGCGTTATTGCCACCTTGATAGCGGACAACGGCATCTGCGTCTTCCGCAAAAAAGTCAACAATCTTTCCCTTACCTTCATCGCCCCATTGCGAACCGACAACAATTACACCAGACATATATTTTTCTCCTAGAACACCAACAGCTGCTTTCAGACGGGATAGGTTTGTCGGAGAAAACCATGTGATTCAAAATCGACAGAGTTTGTTTGCACCTATCCGTGAGTGTCCCTCTGCGGATGTCCATTTTATTTTTTAGTAAAACACGAACATTATGTATTACAACGCCTTTTACTAAACCATTTTACCATACAAACCTTCATAACGATAGTGTTAATTTCACAAAATAAATTCGTCATATGCGCTATCGGCAATCATAACGCTTACAACAAGGTCTGAATATTTTTTAAAGTTGTACTAAGATGTCGCGCATCCCCGCATTATCTGCTGGTGTGCCCAAGGCAATCCGCAGCCAAGTATCGCTTAAACGATCATTGACTTGATAGCCGTGGGATAGCAGTTGTTCACCAACGCGTTTGGTGTCTCCGACTTGAAGCCAAATAAAATTTGTTTGCGACGCGTAAAATTTAAACCCATTATCACGCAAGAAATCTTGGAATATCGTGCGTTCATGTTGGACCTTTTTAACGACGTCCTGTAAATAGGATTGGTCGTCTAAGGCTGCCGCCCCACCGACAATTTGATACGTATTGAGGTTGTAAGGCAGCCGTACTGCTTGCATAACGGGATAAAGTGGTGCGGTCATGATGCCATAGCCTACGCGCAAATTAGCGACACCATAGGCCTTAGACAGCGTCCTGAGAACCACCAAATTAGGATAACGGCTGACATCACCAGCTAAAGTAGCGTCAGGCGCATCCACGAAGTCATAATACGCTTCATCCACCACCAAAACGACCGATTCAGGCAACTGTTCCAAAAAGGCCAAAATATCAGCACGTGTTTCAAAAACACCAGTCGGGTTGTTTGGGTTCGCCAACCAAACCATTTCGGTACGGTCGTCGACTGCCGCCAACATCCCTGCAAAATCAACATGACCAGTTTCGTCATCAACTGGGACTTGCTTAGTCGTTGCTTGCTCGATTTGTGCATGTAGCGCATATTCCCCAAAAGTGGGTGACGGCACAACCATATTACCACCAGGGGTTAATACCGTACGCGTTAGTAATTGAATCAGTTCATCAGCACCAACGCCAAAGACCAAATTTTCAGGATCAATATTTTCTAAAGCCGCGACTTTTTCACGTAAAAGTGTGGCCTGCCCGTCAGGATAAAAACCTAGCACATCATCTGGGATAGCACGAATGGCCTCACCAACTTTTGGTGATGGGCCATAAGGCGATTCATTGGCCGATAAGCGCGCCAAATGGTCGAGTTGATACTTTTCTTTCACGATATCAGCTGGTAGTTCCGCCTGATAAGCCGTTAAGTTTTTGATTGCTTCTTTCAATATCCTTGCCTCTTTCTCATCTAAAACTAATTAATTTTATTTATCATACCATTTTGACAATAAAAAAACACGCCGTAGCGTGTTAAATTTTTTCAAGAATTGTTTTTAAAACACCGTCATGATTATTGTCCGCGACACTTAACGCAAAGCCGCGATTCAAGATTTCTGGATCAGAATTTGTCATTGCCACTGGGTGACCAACATATTCTAACATTTCCAAATCATTGAGACCGTCACCAAAAGCCATGATATCAGCAGGCGCGATGCTTAACTTATCGGCCATAAATGACAACGCTGTTGCCTTGTTCACTTCTGGGTTGACAATATCAATAGCGCCATAACCAGACGTTGTCACATGGACTTTGCTGCCCAAAACAGTCTTCACATCCTGCATAAATTCATTTGCCGCATGTGGCAGAACCAATGAAATCTTTAAAATTGGTTCATTAATTTCGCTCACATCATCAATGATTTGCAAATTTTCAAAATAAGCGTGTGCTAACTTGAGGTACTTCTCACTTGGTCGTTTGATAATCATAAAGGATTGATTAGCTGCGACAAAAGCCACACCAAGTTCTAATTGATCAGTATATTTGTCAGTCAATTGCGCAACGGTCGCTAATGCTGAGTGTGGTACGTCCCATACGTGGGCCAACTCACCATTGATGATGACTTCTGCACCATTGTTGGCAATTAATTGATATTGTCCAGCAAAGTGCTTAAAGTAATCATGCACTTTTTGGACATGATTACCTGTTGCCACAACAAATTGAATATCTTGGGCATGTAACTTATCCAGCACTTCCTGGAACAATGCTTCATTAAACGTTTTATCATCTCTTAGAAACGTTGCATCAAGATCTGATGCAATTAATTTGACTGACATATTTCCCCTTTACTGTCTATTCTTTTTTAACAATAATCCCCTAGCGTTGTAGCCACCAAGTTAAAAAACGGATCAGAGCAAAAACTAAAATGGCAGGTATTAACGCACCAATAATCGCCAAAGCGATTGCTGGTAGTGTGCTATGTTGCATGTTGAGTAAATTTGACCCCAACATCACGACAAAGATAAACGTGGGTAATACCCGTTCTAACTTGGCCATTACTTTCTACCACGCTTCTTTTTGGCCTTTTGCAAGCGACGCGCAGCTTGCTTCATCGCAAAGTTTTGTACCTTTTGACCGAAGTTACCCGTTGGCATGCCACCGCCCATGCCGCCCATAAGAGACGACATATCCATACCGGCACCACCCAGCATCTTATCAATGCCGCCAAAGTTGCCATTCGTTGCTTGATTCATCATCTTGCGCATTTGATCAAATTGCTTAATCATGCGGTTCACTTCAACAATTGGACGACCAGCACCGGCAGCTAAACGGCGCCGACGTGATGGATTGATGAGATCTGGGTTTTCACGTTCGGCTGGTGTCATTGAGTTCACGATGGCTTCCAAATGTGCAAATTGCTTAGCATCAATATTGAGGTTAGCCAAAGCAGGGTTATTGGCCATACCTGGAATCATTTTTAACAAATCTTCCATTGGGCCCATCTTTTGCACTTGCTTCAATTGTGACACAAAATCATTGAAGTCAAATGTGTTTTGACGCATCTTTTCAAGCTGTTTAGCCTGTTCTTCTTCGTCAAAATCACGTTGGGCCTTTTCAATCAATGTGAGGACATCACCCATCCCCAAGATTCGTGACGCCATGCGATCAGGATAAAAGACATCCAAATCCGTTGGCTTTTCCCCTTGTCCGACAAACTTAATTGGCTTACCAGTCACATCACGAATTGACAACGCGGCCCCACCACGGGTATCGCCATCAAGCTTTGTAAGCACAACCCCAGTTAAGTCAAGGGCTTCAGCAAAACCCTTTGCCGTTTCGGCAGCGTTTTGTCCCGTCATAGCATCAACTGTCAACAAGATTTCATCTGGTTGGGCAATCTCAGCCACATCTTTTAATTCTTGCATCAAGACTTCGTCAATTTGCAAACGACCGGCCGTATCAATAAAGACATAGTCGTTCTTATTTTCCGCAGCCTTTGCAAGTCCTTGGCGCACGATTTCACGTGGGTCAACGTCAGTACCTAGTTGGAAAACTGGGATATCCAAATCACGACCCAAAATTTCTAACTGATCAATGGCAGCAGGCCGATAAACATCGGCTGCAATCAACAAAGGACGTGCCTTTTCTTCAGTTTTTAATTTGTAAGCCAATTTGGCAACTGTCGTCGTCTTACCTGCACCTTGCAAACCAGCCATCATAATGATTGTTGGAATTTTTGGTGACTTGTTCAACGGTACGGCTTCTTCACCCATAGTTGCCGTCAATTCATCATTCACGATTTTGACAACTTGCTGCGCTGGGTTCAAACCTTCTAAAATATCGGCGCCGCTGGCCTTTTCACGGACATTGGCCACAAACTTTTTCACCGTGTCATAATTGACGTCGGCTTCCAGCAAGGCCAAACGAATTTCGCGCATCGTTGCGCGTAAGTCTTCTTCACTAACACGACCACGGCCGGTCAGGTTTTTCATTGCCTTGGATAGGCGTTCAGTTAAATTTTCAAATGCCATAATCTTTGTATAGTACCATACTGTTGCCAGCGGTACTATATCTCCCCTTTTTAGCGTCTTGGCACTAGTCTTCTATTTCATGCGCCATTAATTGTGACACCAGCTGCTTTAACTGGTCATCTTTATTATAATACAAGCTAATATAATCTTGCACTTGCTGCTCAATGGCCGCGCGCGCCTCAAAGTCTGCTTGTAAATGCAAGACTTGTTCGTATTTGACTAATTGATCAATGCCACGCTTAATATTGTCCGACACAGCTTGTCGACTGACATGCTCTGCTTCCGCAATTTCAACAATGGAATAATCATCTTCAAAATAATAACGCAAATAATCCTGCTGTTTGAGCGTCAATAAGCCACCATAAAAGCCAAATAACCGCGTAATCTGATTTTTCTCTGCGAAATTCATGCGATTAAGTCCTTAAAGAGACCATAAATGAATTCTTCTGGTTTGAATTCACGCAAATCTTGCGCTTTTTCACCAAAACCAATCCATTTCACAGGCAATTGCATCTCGTTACGAATGGCAAACACAATCCCACCTTTGGCCGTCCCGTCCATCTTAGTTAACACAATGCCTGTGACATCCGATGAATCCTTAAAGAGTTTGGCTTGCTGCAACGCATTTTGACCCGTCGTCGCATCCAAAACAAGCAAGACTTCATGTGGTGCATCTGGAATTTCGCGTTGAATAATGCGCTTCATCTTTTCCAACTCTTGCATCAAGTTCACGTTGTTTTGCAAACGACCCGCCGTATCCACAAACAAAATATCATAATGTTCATCACGCGCCTTAGCAACGGCTTCGTACACAACCGATGCAGGATCTGCCTTTTCTTTACCAGCAACCACTGGGACATGGGCGCGTTCGCCCCATTCTTGTAGCTGCTTGGTGGCGCCAGCACGGAAAGTATCAGCGGCTGCCAGTAACACGGACTTGCCTTGTTGTTGATACTTTGTGGCTAACTTCCCAATCGTGGTTGTTTTACCCACACCATTGACACCGACGAACAAGATAACAGTGGTGCCATTGGCGTTAAAATGCATTGTCGCATCTTCATTGACGCCATCAGCTTCATACATGTCAACCATTTTTTTAATGATGACTTGTTTCACATCTTCTGGTCGCTTGGCATTGGCAAGCTTGACTTCTTCACGCAATTCATCTGAAATCTTGATGGCCATGTCAAAACCAACATCAGCGCCAACCAACGTTTCTTCAAGTTCTTCAAAAAAGTTTTCATCTACCGAACGGAAATTAGCCAAAAATTGGTTGAACTTGGCGGCGAAACCGGTCCGTGTCTTGGTCAAACCTTGTGTATAGATTTCCTGTTCGGTCACAACTTCGGCTTCGGCTTCGGCTTCGGCTTCGGCTTCGGCTTCGGCTTCGGCTTCGGCTTCGGCTTCGGCTTCGGCTTCGGCTTCGGCTTCGGCTTCGGCTTCGGCTTCGGCTTCGGCTTCGGCTTCGGCTTCGGCTTCGGCTTCGGCTTCGGCTTCGGCTAATGGTGACACAGTCTCGTTTGATGTGTCAACCGTTGTTGTCACCGTTTCAATTTCTGATGTCTTGGCATCAGTTGTTACCGCCGCATCATCCGTCGTGCTGGTCGTCGTTTCTTCAGTTGGTGCTTCGTGATTGGCCGCAGTTTTCTTACGGAAAATATCAAATAATCCCATCGTTAACCTACACTTTCTGTTACTTTATCTAAATCGACTGCAATCATTTTTGACACACCCGCCTCTTGCATGGTCACGCCATACAACAGGTTGGCTTTCATCATCGTCCCTTTCCGATGGGTAATGACAATAAATTGGGTACCGCCAGCAAAATCTAACAAATACTTGGCAAAGCGACTTACGTTTGCTTCATCCAAAGCTGCTTCCGCCTCATCAAACACCACAAAAGGTACTGGCCGGACATGCAAAATGGCGAAAAGTAACGTCATGGCAGTCAAGGCCTTTTCACCACCTGACAACAAGCTCATTTGTTGGAACTTTTTTCCTGGTGGTTGGGCAATGATATCAATGCCTGTGGTCAACAAGTGCTTAGGATCCGTCAAACGAATCTCAGCCTGTCCACCACCAAACATTTGTGCAAAAGTTTCTGAGAAACGCGCTGCAATGGCGTCAAAAGTCGTTTTAAACCGGACCCGCACTTCGTCATCCATTTCGTCAATTGTTTGGAGCAAAATTTCTTTTGCTTGTCGTAAATCATCGCGCTGTTGTGTTAAAAAGTCAAAGCGTGCTTTAACCGCTTCATATTCTTCAATCGCACCCAGGTTAACCGTCCCAATCTCGTCTAAACCACGTTTAACGAGTGCAAGTTGTTCAGTAATAGCTGGCAATTCCTGCACATCATGCGTCCCAATAATATCGACGATGTCGACTGTCTCATATTGCGTCAATAATTGTGATTGACTATTGTCGAGTTGCGTTTCAAGGCGTGCTAATTGGGCGGCCAATTGACTCTGAACCCCAGTCTGTGTCCGCAAGGTCTCTTGTTGCGTGGCTAGCTGTTCTTCCAGCAATATTACCTCATCTGACAGCAGCGCAATTCGCTGTGTTGTGGCGTCACACGTCTGTTGGGCTGTCGCTAAACGGGCTGTGGTTGCTGCAATCACAGCATCATTTTGGCTATTATCTTTGGCAGCCTGTAATTGTGCTTGTAAGTCAGCCAACGTGTGGGCTAATGCAGCTTGTTGCTGCAATAAGTCCTCATGTTGTGTTTGCAGTAATTGCACTTGGCTGGTCACACTATCGCGTTGGGCTTGCACTGTCGCATAAGCCGTTTGTACGGCTACTTTTTCGGCATTAGAGACTTCTGATTGCTGTGAAATATCCTGCAGTTCAGCATTTAAGCGGGTTGTCTCCGCCTCTTGTTGGACCTTTGCGGCTGACGCCTCTGCCAATGCCGCTTGATTTTGTGTAGCCTGCGTTTGGCCTTCGGCCAATTGTGTAGCCAGCTCGTTTAATTCAAACTGCAAAGCTTGGACAACACGGGCTTGCTGTTTGACCGCATCTTGGCGGCGTGATAATTCATAATCGACCTTAGCCGTTTCATTTTTAGCCGTGGCGAATGCGGCCTCAGCCGTCTGCAAAGCTTCGCGTAGCTGGTCACCAGTGGCGCGCTGTGCTTGTAGTTGTTGTTCAAGCGTTTGGGCTTGCGTGGCTAATTCATCCACACGGGCCGTGAGTTGCTTCAATTCCGTCTGACGACTTAAAATCGTGGCCCCGCGTTGTTGGTTGGCCCCACCAGTTAGCGAGCCACCCGCGTTAACAACTTGGCCATCAAGGCTCACCACGCGGAAACGATATTGACCCGCTCGTGCGATTTGTGTTGCGTCATCTAGTGTGGCTGCCACAACGGTATTTCCCAACAAATTACCGCCAATACCAGCCATACCTGCCGGCATCGTGACCAGATCTTCTGCAATCCCAATGAAGCCTGGCATCTCTTTAATACGCTCAATACCAGTCAAACGCCGTGGCTTAATGGTATCGATGGGTAAAATCGTGACCCGCCCCGCCCGTTTTTGCGTCAAATAACGAATCACCTGCTTCGCCGTGTCGGTTGTATCCACCACGATTTGCTGTAATGCGCCACCAAGGACCGTTTCAATTGCCTTGGTATAGTCACTTGGTACTGCTAACAATTCAGCGACCACACCTTTGATCCCTGGAAACTGTCCTCGAACCGCTGGCTGCATGACAGCACGGACACCTTGATAAAAGCCAGCGTACTCATCTAACGCATGCAACGCATCGCGTTGGCTTTTGGCCTTATTTAAATCATTTAAGGCCGCATACCATTGCTTTTCATTTTGTTGATAACTTTGCGTCTCTTGGGCCAATTGTTGCTTGAGATTGGTGACCTCTGTTGACAAAGCCGTCAGATTGCTGTCATCAACTGTTGTTGATGCGTCACCAGCAGTAGCTGCCAACAATTCTTCATGCGTCGCCATTTCCTGTTGCAACCGTTGCTGGAGAATTTGTTGCCGACTCTGCAACGCTTGTTGTGTCTTGTCATCATGTTGTAACGCATTATGTAAGGCGGCAATGGTTTGCATCGTTTGAATATACGCATGCCGGTTCTTCTCAAGGTCAGCTTCAAGTGCTGCTTGCTGAGTCGCAGACGCTTGGTTGTCAAAAGCAGTCAGTTGTCGTTTTAACACTTGGCGTTTCTGCGTTAGTGCCGTTTGTTGTGCCGTCACCGCTTGCAGTTGTGCATCAAGATCGGTCACACGTGCAGCAATCTCTTGTGCGCGAACTTGTTGGTCAGCAATTTTCCCCTGTAGGGTTTCCAGCTGCTGAGAACTGAGGTTTTGCGCCCCAATGAGTCGCTCACGTGCTTGCGTTTCTTGCAAAATAGTGGCTTGCAAGGCATCACGCGTTTTTTGTTCGTTGACACGTTCTTGCCGTTTTTGCGTTAAGGTTTGATTGAGCGCATCGACGGTTGTCTTGGTATGATTCACTTGCGCATCTTGGCGGGTGAGTTCAGCCGTCGCTTGCGCCTTTTGTTCAACTAATGCTTGTTGTGTCAGCGCTAACCGAAGACGATCTAACGTGTCAAAGCGCGCTTTTTGGGCGATATAATCCGTTGCCTGTGCAGATTGTTCAGCTAATGGGTCAATCCGGCCTTCAATTTCATGAATAATGTCGGCCACGCGCGCTAAATTATCAGTTGTTTGTTGTAACTCTTTTTGTGCACGTTGTTTATTTTGTTTATATTGATAAACACCTGCGACTTCTTCGATAATACTGCGACGGTCTTCTGGTTTGGCATTAAAAATGCTTTCCACCCGACCCTGTGAAATAATTGAAAAACTTTCCCGTCCCAAGCCAGTATCCATAAATAGTTCATGAATATCTCGCAAGCGACTTTCCACGCCATTAATTTGATAGCTACTCTCACCGGAGCGATACAATTTACGGGTGATACGAATTTCACTAAAATCTGATTTGATATAGTGATCGGTGTTATCAAAAGTCATCGAGACCTCGGCCCGATTTAAAGCGGGTCGGGTATTGGTCCCGCCAAAAATGATGTCTGCCATTTTGGTACCGCGCAAATCTTTGGCACTCTGCTCACCCATCACCCAACGTATCGCTTCGATAATATTTGATTTTCCGGAACCATTCGGCCCGACAATGCCAGTCATGCCTGGCATAAATTCAATAACCGTTTTATCAGCAAAAGACTTAAAGCCACTGATTTCAAGGGATTTAAGTTTCATAAGCTTATTTTTCTTCCAATAGTTTTAAGGCTGCCCGGGCAGCAGCCTTTTCTGCATCTTTAATCGACTTACCGGTCCCACGGGCCAACTCACGTCCATCAACAGAGACGCTCGCTTCAAATACCTGTGTTTTATCAGCCAGGGCTTGCTCACGCTCTGTCTGGTAATCAATGACGACCGCCCCGTTAACTTGCAACTTTTCTTGTAAGCGACTTTTAAAGTCAATAAAGCGGTCAAAAAAGCCGGTATCAATGGCGGCAAATAACGTGCGCTCTAAAAATTCTTGCACAGCGTCTGCCCCTTGATCCAAATATAATGCGCCAATAAAGGCTTCCCAGATATCTTCCAACAAAGAGTCACGTTCACGCGCACCAGACATTTCCTCACCTTTACCCAAGCGCACAGCTTCGTTTAAGTGAACTAAACGTGAGAAGTGGGCGAATGACCGTGTCTGCACCATGGCAATACGCATTTCAGTTAACTGCCCTTCATGCCAATCGGGATAGCGCTTAAACAAATATTCGGCAACAGAAACTTGCATCACCGAATCACCTAAAAATTCTAAACGTTGGTAATCCCGACCAGGTTCGTTAGGATGTTCGTTCAGGTAGTTACGCTGGGTAAGCGCTTCTAGTAATAAGTCCTCATCATGAAATACAATATTGAATTCGGTCCGTAAGTATTGTTTAAAACTGTCTTGTGACACGATTTTATCCTTTGAAGTCATAGTTTGATACTTTATTATAACAAAAAAAGCCCCCTGTTTATCACAAACTTGGGACTTCCTTCGTCTTAGCCGTTGGCACGTTCACGCACAACTGCTGCAATTTCTTCAACGTATTCATCAACTTGTTCAATTGTTGGTGCTTCAGCCATGACGCGTAAGAGTGACTCCGTCCCTGATGCACGGACAAGCACACGACCATCACCAGCCATTTTCATTTCCACTTCAGCAATTTTTGCGATGACTGCTGGGTCTTGTTGAATCGCAATCTTATCTGCAACGGGAATGTTCACTAACTTTTGTGGATAAATTTGGACTTCAGCTGCCAATTCTGACAGCTTCTTGCCAGTTTCTTTCATCACATAAAGGAGCTGCAATGCTGTGAGCAAGCCATCACCCGTTGTCGCCCAGTCACTAAAAATAATGTGACCTGACTGTTCACCACCAAGATTGTAGCCAGATGCCAGCATTTCGGCCATCACATAACGGTCACCCACAGCAGTCTTCACACTCGTCATCCCGTGTTCAGACAATGCCTTGTAAAAACCAATATTACTCATCACAGTTGAGACCACAGTATGGTGCTTCAAACGCCCCTGTGCATCCATAAACTTCCCGACGATGTACATAATCTTGTCACCATCGACAATTTCACCATTTTCATCAACCGCAATCAATCGATCACCATCGCCATCAAAAGCCAAGCCGGCCTGAACATCATTTTCCGTCACAAAGGCTGCCAAGGCTTCTGGATGGGTTGAGCCGACACCGTCATTAATGTTGAGCCCATTTGGTTCTGTCCCCATCATCACAAAGTCAGCATTCAAATCAGCAAACAGATGCGCTAGCAACCCACTCGTTGCGCCATTAGCACCATCAAGCGCAATACGCATCCCTTCCAAATCAGTTGGAATTGTTTTTTGCAAAAAGCTCAAATACTTCAAAGCGCCTTCTGGGTAATTATTCACAACCCCCAAGCCGGCTGCGCTTGGACGTGGCAAATCATCGACCGGACTATCAAGTAATTGTTCAATCTCAAATTCTAGTTCATCGGATAATTTGAACCCATCATTACCGAAAAATTTAATTCCATTATCAGCTGCCGGATTATGTGAAGCAGTGATTTGTACGCCGGCATCGGCTTCAAGGTTTTGTACCAAAAATGCCACCGCTGGTGTTGTAATCACACCTAAACGCAACACATCAATCCCAACTGACAAGAAGCCAGCAATAATGGCTTGTTGTAGCATTTCACCTGAAATACGTGTATCACGGCCAACAATAACGACTGGCTTCTTATCATCTTGTGCGTGGCGTGTCAAAATAGCCCCACCAGCACGTCCGAGACGGAAAGCCAATTCTGGCGTTAACGTGTCATTCGCAATACCACGTACACCGTCTGTTCCAAAATATTTTAATTTAATTTCTGACATTGTTTTGTCCTGTTCTTTTTAATTCGTTGAATGACTAGAAGACGAGGCACTCGTATCGGAAGATGAACTACTGCTCTGCTCCCCATCCCCCGTGCCTTGTGCCACTTGTGCCGTCACAGATTTGACATCATATCGGACAATGCCGGCAATCGCCGGTAACGTCACCGTCAATGTGCCATTACCTTGAACTTGCGAGACATCAATCGGCACGCTCAGTTCACTCATAGCATTAAGTATATCAGAAGCACCATATGCCGTCACACTTTTTGGATCAAATGTGACCTGGTATTTGTTGCTGCCGGCGTTTTTAAGTGCTGGTGTCAGTGATAATTTCTTACTGTCTGACGGTGTCACAACCATCGTCACAGTGGTTGACCGTTGGTCGAAATTCACTTCAACCACCTGACCATCCTTATCATAAGCCACCAACCGAACAACCTTGATAACTGTATCTTTAATCCCTGATTGTAAGGCTACTTGTGCGACAACTGTCGAAACTGCGTCAACATTCGTCTTTGGGCCGCTGATTGTCACGCGCTTTGGATCACTCACCACCTCGCTGACAGTGTAACCCTGCGCAATTTTACTCTGATCATAATTAACGTGAATTGGTAATGTGACGGCGGCTTTCTTAGCAATCGTGACCGTAATCTTTTGTGGTGTTACCGTGGATGTCAACGAGGCATTCACCCCGCGCAACGCAACTGTTACCGTATGCTTTCCCGGTTTTAAACCACGAAGGTCGGCACTGGCTTGAATATCATTGCGACTTTGGGTGGCAGAAATTAAGGCCCCTGATCCTTCAATATCAACAGATACCGTTGCTGGCGCGCCAACAGCGACATAATTATCACTATCAAATTGCAAATTCAACGGGACTTTTAAGGTCGCCTTTTTTTCCGGTATCAACGTCGAAAAGTTATCCGACCCATTAGACGTGAGACTCGCCGTTTTGGTGCTTAACACGTACGCTGATAGGAGAATTGCGATCACTAATGAGATGACGAGATTAACAATTTTTGACTGGCCAACTTTTTTCATGAGGCTGACCTCCCTTTCTTTTGCCACCAGTGCTTTTTAGCCGCCAAATCTTCATCGGATGCCAAGAACTGATGTTTGAAGAAGTTGAGGTAGCTTTCCTGATCCATACGGCGTAATAAATCGCCATTTTGCGTGATGGATATTTCACCGGTTTCTTCCGACACCACCACCGTAATGGCATCACTGGCTTCCGAAATACCAACTGCAGCGCGATGACGTGTGCCTAATTCTTTGGGAATTCGGACACTTTCAGAAAGTGGCAAATAAGCGGCAGCGGCAGCAATGCGATCTTTACTAATAATCACGGCGCCATCATGTAGTGGCGTATTGGGAATAAAAGTATTAATCAGTAATTGACCCGAAATTGCCGCATCCAACTTGATACCAGTTTTAATGTAGTCATCTAGCTGCGTCTCACGTTCAATCGTAATTAAGGCACCAATACGCCGTTTTGACATATACTGTAATGCATCATCTAAACTCTTGATGAGTTGATTTTCTTCTGCATTGTCAACATGTGATCGCCGTAACGTCAAGCCACGCCCTAACGTTTCCAGACCACGACGAATTTCTTGCTGAAAAATCACCACCAAGGCAATTGGCGCCCAAGTAATCAATTGATCCATGACCCACGACAAGGTTGTGAGGCCTAAGTACCAACTCACCACTTTGACCAGAATAATCGCCCCGACGCCAAATAAAATTTGGAGTGCACGCGTGCCTTCAACAAATTGAATAATCTTATAGAGTAAGAACCAAATAATAATAATATCAACCGCGTGCATGAGGTTGGAAATGGTTAAGTACGATAGCATAGGTTTTCCTTTACTGAATTTTAAGCAATAACTTAACGGCAATAATACGATGAACTCAGTTGTCCTATTCTTCGTTTTTACCTGCTAGCGCTGCCGTTTCCGCATAGTTGATAAACTGACGAATATTGATGCCCGCTTGACGCGTAATTCGGCCTTGTTCGTAAAGATCTTGAATCGTCTCACGTTGGGCATTTAAAGCGAGTAATTCAAGCTCCATGCGCTGTTTATCATCTAATTCACGCTGTTCTGGTGTATCTGGATGTTTTTCATGTTCAATTTGATAGCGGTAAACCACAATCAATTCATAGGCATTTTGTCTTTCCATACGGTGCAAAACAGTATCGCCATCGTACTTCTCCATATGCTGAGACAACGCCTTAATCGCAGCCTTGGCCATTTCACGAATCGCTAATGAGGTTTCCGCTTTAAACTGTTTGTTCGATTCATCTGACAACCAAATACGAACACTACGCAAAGCCCGCCGTGTTAAAATACGGACCCAATGCGCGGAATTATCAAACTTTTTATCCGCCCCAATGAGTTTTTCGAGGCGTTCTAGACGACGAGATTGAATGGAGAAAATTAAAATTGAAATTTTCTCTTCAACCAATAACTGCTGCAAGCGATTGCGTTGGGCATCTAAAGCAATCCGACGCAATTCTGAGTTATCAAATTGGGCATCCTCGGGTTTTTCACCCATAAGCTGTTCGCGAATTTGGGTAATTGTGGCTTGCTTACGCGTAATCAATTCATAAACCACGGCTCGGTTCGTATCATTTTGTTGCTCACGCAATGTTTCAATACCCACCTGAATGGCAAAAATACGCGCGCGTGATTCTGATAATTCAGCTTCACGACCTTCACCCGTTTCCGGCAACTCAGCGTCGGAAATTTCTGGCTGCGTAAAGTCGTGTGATGACCGGACTTTCGTGACAATTGGCAACATAATCGTCGCGACTAATAAACTAATAATCACGACAACAGCCGCAATGAAAATCAACAAATCACGCTGTGGAAATGCCGAACCATCTTGGATAACGGCTGGTACAGTCATGACCGCCGCCATCGTCACCGCCCCACGAACACCCGTTAGACCCGAAATAATCGCCATTTTAAACGTGGGTTTTTGATCACGATTGCGTAAATACCACACCACCTGATTGCCATACGCCCACAATGTCCGAATGGTAAAAATAATGAGCCAAACAATCACACCATAGAGAATCGCTTGTCCGGTATGAATTTGTGCATTTTTGACAACCGCCACCACAATGGGTGGTAAACCAATTCCCAACAACACGAAAATAATCCCGTTGAGCAAATACACAAAGATTTCCCATGTGCGTACGGCTGTCACCGAAATTTCTGGATGCCGGGCGTTGATATGCTGATCGCTTAAAATTTTAGTCAGTACACCACCAGCAACAACGGCAATCACGCCTGATGCATGAAAAACGGCTTCGGCTGTCCAATAAATCAAAAAAGGTGCTAACAACGTCATCACGGTATGGAAAACGACATCATTTAACCCCACCCGATCAAATGTATCACGTAACCAGCTGAGCAGACTTCCCAAGGCTAAACCAACGATGAGACCCATGAAGGTCATCCAGAAAAAGTTCGTCACCGCTTGTCCGATTAAAAATGTCCCCATCACGGTAGCTTTAATGGCGGTGTTAAAACTCACCAAACCACTCGCATCGTTAATCAAACTCTCACCAGCAACAATGTGTAAGACACTTTCTGGCAATTTTACACGTTTGGCGATAGCCTGTACCGCCACCGGATCAGTTGGCGACACGACAGCCGCCAACGCTAGGGCCACCGAGTTTGGCAGTTGCGGCATCAACAAGTGAATAAAGTATCCACCAATTAACGTCGTGAGGAGGACTAACAGGATAGCATTTCCCAAGATGGGGCCACGTAGCTCCCATAATTCACGTTTTGGAAAGCGCCAAGCATCATTGTAAAGCAACGGTGCCACAAACAATAACATGAACCAATGCGCGTCAATGTCGACATTAACCCCTAAAAATAGCGATAAGAACAAGCCAATCACAATTTGAAAAAGACTAATCGGCACTTCCGGCACAAAGTGCGAAATAATATTAGAGAAAGTCACTGAAACAATCAGAATAACGACCAATTCAAGTATCAACATCGTTTATCTTTCTCCTATAATACGTACTTCTGTCTCCAGTGTTACGCCGTACTTTGCTTTAACGGTCGCTTGCACCAAATGAATTAAATCTTCATAATCATTGCCTGTACCATTAGCAACGTTGACCATAAATCCTGCATGTTTTTTCGACACTTCAACCCCGCCGACGCGTGTCCCTTGTAAGCCGGAATCCATAATTAACTTCCCCGCAAAATAACCCGTTGGTCGCTTAAAGACCGACCCATTGGAAGGGTAATTCAACGGTTGCTTATTAGCCCGTCGGAAATTATTATCATCCATACGTGCCTGAATAGCTGCTTTATCATCTGACTTGAGCGTAAAGGTCGCACTGACAATCACGCCCCCGTTTTCTTGGAAAACGGATTGACGATACCCAAAGTTCAGCGCATCTGCTGCAAAAGTTTGCAAAGACCCGTCTGGCATAATGGCTGTCACCGACGTGGCAACCATATCGGTTTGTCCGCCATAAGCCCCAGCGTTCATAAAGATGGCACCACCAACTGAGCCAGGAATGCCTGCGCCCCATTCCATCCCCGTCAACCCATGTTCCAAGGCAATTTCTGTCACGAGAATTAAATCTGCACCGGCATCAGCGGTGATTGTCTCGCCGCTGACTTGAATCTCTCGCAGTTCGTGCAACAAAATCACCAAACCGCGTAGCCCCCCATTGCGCACTACTAAATTAGATAGACGGCCAAAAACATGGATCGGGTATTGGGCTGACCGCGCCCAAGCCAATAGTGCTTGCAATTCGGCCAGTGTCTTAGGAATCGCTAAATAATCCACCACGCCGCCCACCTGTGTGTGGGCATAAGGCGCTAGTGGTTGATTTTTTAATATTGTTATATTTTCTATTGTCATTTTCTAAATCTCAGCTCCGAATCTATATTTCTATTCTACCAAACTTTGCGCCCAACCACGCACATTGCACAAAAAAAGCTTGACATATCGCCACTTGGCTAAGTCAAGCTTTTTTGGATTAATCAAACCAGAGCGCAATTTCACGCTTGGCTGCAGTCTCACTATCTGATCCATGGACCAGATTCATAATAGCGGCAGCATCCCATGCACGTGCTAAGTCACCGCGAATTGTACCAGGCAAGGCTTTAGTTGGATCTGTGGCCCCCATCATATTCCGCCAGCCAGCAATGATTTCATTGCCTTCACCAATCATGGCAACAACCGGACCAGACGTCATATAAGTGACCAAATCGGGATAAAAAGGCTTGTCAACATGTTCTGCGTAGTGCTGCGCCAACAATTCTGGTGTTGGCGTTAACATCTTCATGTCAACAATCTGATAGCCCTTGGCCTCAATACGTCGAATGATTTCACCTACTTTAGCCCGTTGTACACCGTCTGGCTTAATCATCATAAAGGTACGTTCTGTCATGGTTTTGTCCTCCCAATGAGTTGTATCTGTATTTACTCCTATTGTACACGAACAAGAAACCGCTTACAACGTGTTTAACGCGCTGTTTTTTTAACATCTTCTGGTCGGTAAGTCATGGCCATGCCCTTTAAAATATTGCGAAGGTAACGGTCACCAGCCGGCTTATAGTTGCGGTGATCTGGCCGGCGCAATACGGCACTTAATTCGTTATTGGAAATGGTAATGCCTGCAGTTTCTAAAAAGCCAAGATAATCATCACTCGTGTAAGACATCGCAATTTTCAGCTTTTTCATGACAACGTTATTAATGTCATCTTCTTTTGTCATATCAAAAGTTGGTGGTACTGGCTTGAGATCAGCCCCGATTTTCTGGCCACGCTGTGAAATAATCAAGCCATTCATAAAAGTTTCTAAAGTATGCATATCAACCTTTTCATCGCGTGGTGTCCCTTCGGCTTGCTTGGTGAGCAACGCCGTCAATTGCGCTTCATCAAGCGTGATGCCACCCAATTCAAAAATTTTGAGCATGTCAGTCTTTTTAATATTGAGTGCGTAACGTAAACGAATGATAATATCGTTATTATTCATCATATTTCTCCTAGTATGTACCGCGCAAATCTGCGCTGCGTTTAGTATGGATGGTTATCGTAGGTTTCCCATTTTTCATGCGCATCTTGAATGCGCTTAAACATTTTTTCCATCTCAGTTAAAGTAAATTGTGTTAACACGGGACGGCCATGAGGACAATTATACGGATTTTCAGCTTGTGATAATGTTTCCAGCAAGGTGCGTGCTTGGCTATCTGATAAATGCATATTAGCCCGAATGGCCCGCTTACAACTCATCATAATCGCCGTCCGTTCACGAAATTCAGCTACGGTCAGATGACCATCACGAAGTAACCAATCAATCATTTCACGAATCGTCTCGGCCACTTGTTCTTTGGCAAACCAAGTCGGATGTTCCCGGACAATGAGTGTATTGGGACCAAACGTTTCCAGATGTAACCCAACGGCCGCTAAATCAGCTGCATAATCAGCGATTTTTAGCATATCTGACGTGGCGTAATTCAGGGTAATTGGGACGAGTAACCGCTGTTGGTCAGCTGACACGTCACCAATGATTTGGCGATAGTATTCATAATTGACCCGTTCCTGTGCGGCGTGTTGGTCAATTAAAAATAAGCCGGTTTCATTTTGTGCAAAGAGAAAAGTGCCATGCATTTGCCCAATGTAAGCCAAGGTTGGAAAGCCACTCGGCCGTGTTGGTGTCACGTCTAACGTTTCCTGAACGGCCTTCTCGGTCGGTGCTTGATACGGCATTGCTGGTTCTGTTACTTGATTGACGACTGCCGGTTGTTCAAAGACAGTTAGTGTCGGTTCGTTAGCGTATTTTGCCGCAAATGCTTGCACAGCGTCACTAGTGAGTTGCGTCCGATTCGTAATGTGAATCACCCGTGCTGGGCTATCGACTGCTGTCTCGGTTAACTTGGCGGGTTCAATCGGTTGGGTGACGACAGTATCACTGGTCGTTACCCACGGTGCTCGCTGGGTGGGGTGCTGTTGTGGTGTTGGTCGATCATGTGAGGCGATGACCGACTGCTGACCATACAAATTTTCATAGGCATCCGGAATTAAATTTTCTTGGGCTAAACGTGCCTTAATCGTCTCCACGAGTAACGCTGATAGTTCGTCTTCCTTAGCTAAACGAATTTCGGATTTTTGCGGGTGGACATTGACATCAATCAATAAGGGATCCGTATTGATATTGATGACGCCCATCGGAAAACGCCCGACCATCAACTTGGAACCATAGCCGCGAATGACGGCATTAGAAACGGCAAAATTTTTAATAAAGCGACCGTTAATCAGTACTGTCAAATACTCACGTGACCCGCGCGTTAATTCTGGTAAGGACACAAAGCCAGTGATATTAAATGTATCATCTTCACCAGCAATCGCTAACATTTTTTGGGCCACATCACGCCCGTAAATTGCCGCAATGACCTGTTGTTGATTGCCATTGCCAGTAGTTTTTAACAAGGGTCGATTATCAGCTGTGACAGTAAATGCAATATTCGTATAGGCCAAGGCCAACCGATTCATAATATCAGTGATGCGCGATAATTCTGTTTGTGGGCGTTTGAGGTATTTCAATCTAGCCGGTGTATTATAAAACAAATCACGAACCGAAATCACGGTACCACGTCGGCCATTGGCTGGGGTCACCTGCACTTCCTTCCCACCCTTGATGTGATACATCACACCTGCCGGCGCCGTCTCAGTTGTGGTGTTCAGCGTCACATCGGCAATGGCTGCAATAGACGGCAACGCTTCGCCACGAAAGCCCAGCGACACAATGTTAAATAAGTCATGCCGATCCGTAATTTTACTGGTGGCATGCCGCGTGAACGCTAAGGGCACATCTTCTGGATCAATCCCTGTGCCATTATCCACGACACGAATCAGTGATTGGCCGGCATTTTCAACCACCACATCAATTTGGGTGGCCCCAGCATCAATCGCATTTTCAACTAATTCCTTGACAACACTGGCCGGTCGTTCAATGACCTCACCCGCTGCGATTTGGTTCGCTAATAAGTTTGAGAGTTCATGTATTTTTCCCATTTAACGTCCGTGCAACGTGGCACGCCTCCTACTGTCGCATTTTCTTCAAGGTATGCAATGCGTTCATCGCATCAATCGGTGTCATGTTTAAAATATCTAACTGATCTAATTGCGCTAACAATTGTTGGGTCTTGTCATCAGTTGTGGCCACATCAAATAATGGCACCTGTTCGGCTAACTGTTGCGCTGACGCAGTAGGCTCTGGTGCAACGGGTTCACTCGCCACGACAACTGATTTTTGGTTTTCAAGTTGTGACAAAATGTGCGTCGCATTGGCAATTAATTCATCAGGTAAGCCGGCTAACGCAGCCACGTGAATCCCGTAAGACTTGTCCGCAGGACCTGTTTGAATTTGATGTAAGAAATGCAATTGGCCATCCGCATCTTCAACAGCACCGACATGAACATTGGCAATACCAGCATGTTGATCAGCCAACACCGTCAGTTCATGATAGTGGGTTGAAAACAATGTTTTGGCATGCACATGCGTATTTAAAAACTCAATAATCGCCTGTGCCAAAGCCATCCCGTCATAGGTTGCTGTGCCCCGACCCAATTCGTCAAATAAAATCAACGAATGCGCCGTCGCTTCTTGCAACGCGTGGTTGGCCTCTGCCATTTCTACCATAAAGGTTGACTGTCCCATAGCCATATCGTCATTGGCCCCAATACGCGTAAAGATTTGATCAAAGATGGGTAACTCAGCCGCTGAGGCAGGCACAAAACTACCCATTTGTGCCAAAATGACAATCAAAGCTAATTCCCGCATGTAGGTTGACTTACCCGCCATATTTGGCCCCGTAATCAATTGCATATTAGTTTGATCATCCAGCATGACATCATTGGCCACAAATTCACCAGCCGGCAACAAAGATTCAACAACCGGATGTCGACCCTGCTCAATGGCAATGTGATTACCAGTAGTAAAGACTGGTCGGACAAAACGGCGATTGTCCGCAACATCAGCTAACGCCGCCAGCACGTCTAAACGTGCGACTTGCTGAGCTAACGTCTGCAAACGCCCAATCCCAGCCTTCACATGGTCACGAACGGTAACAAACAAATCATACTCGCGTTCGGTTTGCTTGGCTTGGGCTTCAATAATCAGCCGTTCATGTGCCTTCAGTTCAGGCGTGACAAACCGTTCCGCGTTGGTCAAAGTTTGCAGGCGTTCATACCGATTTTCCGCTAATTTCCCAATATTGGCTTTGGTCACTTCGATAAAGTAACCGAAGTTCTTATTATACCCGACTTTCAATGACCCAATGCCAGTCGCGGCGCGTTCATCAGCTTCTAATTGCGCCAGCCACTGCTGATTATCGGTGAGCACTTGACGATACTCATCAATTTTGGCATCAAAACCATTTTTGATAATGTTGCCTTCACGCACACTAATTGGCGGTTCGTCCATAATGGCATCATCAATCAGGGTAGCTAAGTCGCCCATATCATCGAGCTGTTGCCCAACTGCTTGAAGTAAACTGTGCGATTCTGCTAAAGTCGCTTTTATCGCCGGAATTGCGCGCAATGAGCGTTTTAACTGGACGAGTTCACGCGCATTCATAGTCCCCATCGCTGCGCGTGCTGCCAAACGTTCCAAATCATAGACCGACTTCAAATGATCTTGTAACGTGCCTCGGGTAAAAAAGTCAGCTTGGAAAGCTTGTACAAGTTCCAGTCGTGCTTCAATATCAGCCTGTACCCGTAACGGTTTCAACACCCATTGTTTCAATAAACGGCCGCCCATTGCTGTATGGGTTTCGTCAATTAACCCCAGTAATGAGCCCGCCCGTTTTTTGGTACGAGTATTTTCGACCAAATCTAAATTAATCCGGGTATCTTGATTAAATTTCAGGTAAGCTAACCGCTCATAACTTTCCGCGGGCACAATATGTTCGAGGTTACGACGTTGGGTATCAAAAATATACCCTAACAACATCGTCGTGACCGCAACTTCTAACGGATGCGTGAGATTTTGCGTCAAAAAACTAATCGTTGCGGACGATGCTACTTCCGTTTGCGTCGAAATGACTAACCCATGCTCGCCTAATTTCGTTGCCATTTGTTGCTTGATCGTCTCGGGATCATTTTGGCGTAAAACGACTTCCTTCACTTCCAACGACCGTAATTCATCTACGACATCATTAAATTGTTGGCTGGTTGTGGCTTTCAATTCACCGGTCGATAAATCAATATAAGCCATGGCCCAAGCCTGGCCATCCGGTAATACGGCCGCCAAATAATTGTTTTGTTTATCTGAACCGGCGCCACCCGATAACTTTGTCCCTGGTGTAATGAGTTGGACAACATCGCGTTTCACCATACCTTTGGCTACGGCAGCATCTTCCATTTGTTCCACAATGGCAACCTTATGACCCTGATCAACTAAAATATCGATATAGTTTTGCGCCGCATGATGGGGGATACCGGCCATCGGCACCGGATTTTCAGAATTTTTATTCCGCGCTGTTAACGTCAATTCCAGCAATTTTGCCCCTTGAATGGCGTCTTCTTCAAATAATTCGTAAAAATCACCTAAGCGATAAAAAACGAACGCATCTGGATATTGCGCTTTAATTTCGTGATATTGCACCATCATGGGGGTGTCAGCTGGTTTAGCCATCGGTAGGTATCTCCTCAATCATCTTTTCTTTCACTTTGCTTAATCAAAATGGCGATAGCGCGCCATCGTACGTGATAAATAAGCAACTAATGCTTGGTTTTCTGGCTGTTGGTCCCAATTTTCCTGACTCACTAACGCTATCGCTTCCTGTTGGGCAATTTCCATCATCGTCAGATCCTTGATTGGATCACCCACAACAAATTCTGGGACGCCGGACTGTTTGGTACCTAAAATATCACCAGAACCACGTAATTCCAAATCTTTTTGCGCCAAAACAAACCCATTAGTCGTCGCCACCATCGCATCTAAACGGGCTGTGCCGTAATCGGTTTTAGGGTCCGCTATCAGCAACGTATACGATTGCCGACTACCACGACCAACACGGCCGCGCAGTTGATGCAGTTGCGCTAACCCGAAGCGATCAGCATCTAAAATCAACATAATGCTGGCATTGGGCACATCCACCCCAACTTCAATCACTGTTGTGGCCACCAAAACTTGAATCCGATTGGCCTTAAAATCAGCCATTAACTGCTTTTTTTCATCATTTGATAAGCGGCCGTGTAACAGACCAATCGTATATTCTGGCAATTCTAACTGCATCGCTTCATACATAGCGGTCGCATTTTGCACATCCAGTGACTCCGACTCTTCAATCAAAGGTGTCACGATGTAGGCTTGTGCCCCGTCATCCAGTTGTTGTTTCACAAATGCCAAAGCGGCATCTAACTGATTATGACTCAGCCGTTTGGTGGCAATGGCTTTACGGCCACTAGGTAATTGGTCAATAATGGACACATCCATCTCACCGTAGGCTGTGATTGACAATGTACGTGGAATAGGGGTCGCCGTCATCGCCAAAATATCCGGATTAACCCCATTTTCACGTAACGCGGCTCGTTGGTTCACACCAAAACGATGCTGTTCATCAATCACCGCTAGCCCTAAATGGTGGAATGCCACGTCTGGTTGTAGCAACGCATGTGTCCCAACTAAAATGTCAATCTCACCGTTCTCAAGGTCCTCTAAAATTTGTCGTCGCGCCGCAGCACGCAAACCACTAGTCAGCAACTCAATGCGCAATTGTACACCCGCACGATCAAATAACTGTGCTAAATTCAACGCGTGTTGTTGCGCTAAAATTTCCGTTGGTGCCATAATGGCAGCTTGTAGCCCTGCCGTCACGACAGCATACATCGCCATGGCCGCCACAACCGTTTTTCCGGAACCAACATCCCCTTGTAGTAAGCGATTCATGTGCCGTGGCCGATGCTGATCTTGCAAAATTTCCGCAATCACCTTTTTTTGTGCGGTGGTTAGTGTAAATGGCAATCCTGCCTCAAACTTTTTGAGCGCTTGTGCATCATAGGCAATGCCTTCACCCGCAAATTTTTGATCCGCCAACTTCAACAGTTGTAAACGCATTTGGAAAATAAAAAATTCTTCAAAGGCCGCACTCCGACGTGCTGCTTTCGCAGCTGGCATGTCAGTAGGAAAATGCATGTGTTCAATTTGAGTATTGCGGTCTAATAACCGATACTTCTGCCGTAAACTAAGCGGCACGAGATCCGGCATCGTCCAACGGACATCCGCCCAGGCCAATTCGACTAAATTCCGAATTGTCTTCGCCGTGATTTGTTTAGAGGCCGGATAAATTGGATCTAAAGCATTTGCCGTGGCATTAATCATTTTCATGCCCGTTAGTGCTGCTTTCGCAGCATTATACGTCCCATATACAGCCACTTCCTGACCAACAGCGATATTTTGTGCTAACCAAGGCTGATTAAAAAACGTCACGCGAACATTTTCGTGTTCAATGAGTAAGCCAAAGCGCGTTTGGTTTTTCTTGCCAAAACGGGTCACCACTGGGGGCGCACTCACCACACCCTTGAAGGTCACCTTCTCGCCATCCAAGGTTTCTGACGGCCGTCGTTCGCCTAAATCTTCATAGCGAAACGGAAAATATCCCAATAAATCTTCAATGGTAAAAATATCAAGTTCATGTAAAGCTGCCAAGCGCTTTGGGCCAACGCCTGGTAAAATATCCACATTTTCAACCGGTGTCATCATGTTATTATTGTATCATTTTGCTTGAAAAAAAGGCGACCAGCTCATGAGCCGATTGCCTTTTCCCCTATCCGTGTTGCCCGTTAACTTTTGGCAGTCAGCAAGAGACATCTAGTATCAGACTGATCGTCGCCAACGCCACCAAAACCAACAGATTTGACCGCCAAGCGCCATCCCAATGGCTAGCAATATCCCAGCTTGCTTGAGATTTTCTGACTGAATCGTTTGTGTCATTTTTTTCTGAAAACGCGGCTGATACGGCACGCGCCTACCCGTCACCAGTAGACGATGTGAATTGATCATGTATGGCGTACACGTCACTAATGTCAGCAAGTCCTGCTGAGGTTGACGTTGTATCACCTGAAAATCAGCTGGTCGCACCACTTGCGTCATAAAAATTTGATAGGCTAATTTTTTATCCCCAAGCGTTAAAATCACAATATCCCCTGACTTAACACGATTAAGATTGGTGAATAGCACTCTCGAGGCCAAGCCACGGTGCCCCGCAATGACACAATGCGTCCCAACCCCACCAGTTGGACTATCCATATTTTGTAGCACCGTTGCCCCATAGGTTAAGGTTACCTCGTTGGTATTTTTAAATAGTGGCGTATATAACCCAATACTTGGCACTGTGATACTGCCAAGCAATTGTTGTTTTAAAACAATTTGTTGTGGCGGGGTAGCATTTGAAAACGGATCTGCTACCTCGTCGCCGTGATCGTTTGGTTGACTCGGCTGACTAGTTCCCTGTTGTTGTCGTGCTAATGTTGTTAACCGCTGTTGATCGATAAAATGATTAACTGCGCTAACATAAAATGGATAAGTCGCAATCAAAAAGCCAAGGATAAAAATACCAGCAAACAGCCACCGAAACCAATATGACCGGTGGTTTTGTGCTAATGTCATAACATCGTCTTTCTTATTCACACATTAAATCGTGTGGTGTTTTTTATACCACCAAGCAGCCCCAACCATCAATACCACGCCCATACCTAAGAAAATATAAACGCCAACACCACCAGTGGCTGGCAGCAAGCCCTTTTTGGTGTTTTCAATGGTAATGGTTTGCGCACTCGCATAGCTACCTTTGGTCACATTAAACGGCACTGGTTTTGCCAAGCGTGCATACCCCGTTGGTGCTTGTATTTCAAGTAAGGCATAGTATTGGTTATTCGGCAATTTTGCTGAATAGATCAAATTTTGCAAGCTTAGCATACCTTGTGAATCCGTCACATATCCTGTGGCCTGATTGGCACTTGTTGCCCACTGGTAACTGCCATCGGTAGCTTGATTCGCATAAGCTATGATATTTTCTTGATGATCAACCTTGACTAGTTGGAAAACAGCCCCAGCCAGCCTGGCTTGACTTTGTTTATCCACTTTAACAAAGGTAGCACCGCCAGTATAGATTTTTAACCCGTCACCTTCGGTCGTGACGACTTCCTGATCAACGGTGAAAGTAGCGGCGTTCGTCAAGCCTTTTTCTGGTGCGGCGGCTTTGGTTAACATAGCATCGTAGGTAACGACTAACTGTTTTCCTGCCATTGCTGTCATACGAGTAGTTTTTGGGTTAAATGTGATTCTAAACCCTTTGCCCTCTTTTGTCGTTGCAGTTGTTGCCGTCACTTGGTAGTCCGTTCCTTGGACTAACCCATCGATTTTGACGGTACTCGCCACGTCATCAATGCCTAAATTTGGGGTATCAACGACGTTGAACGTTGATTTATCTTGGATATTCCAAGGGACTGCCACTTGTAATTGATAACTAAACGTTTGGCCAATAGTAGCATTATAGATTTTTGAGCCATCGGGTAAATTCACCGTCAAATCGGCCTTACTTTGTGCGGTCAAATCTTTTGAAAAGGCGTTCGTCTGTTCATTTTTAGGATAAATATGGATATTTGGGTTAATCTGCATATCTGATCCAGGTTGATAAATTGGTAAAGCTAAAACACTCGGCGTGGCACGTTGTGTAATATTACTTGAAGAATTGGTTTCTAAAAACAAATAAACCTTGTCCTTGTCACCATCTTTGGCCGCTAAATTAGCAAACGTCGCATTGCCGTCTTGACCCGTTGTCGCGTCTGACAACTTCGTCACATAACTTGGGACAGTTTTTTGCGCATCCTGTTGCATTGTTGCCACAGCATTTTGTGCAGTTTGGCCCGTTTGGCGTAACCGTAAATACTGTGCTGTGACATCATACGCTGTAACGGTGACATTTGCTAAAGGCGTCCCGCCAAAATCGTTATCAACCACACCAGAATTTTCTTTGTTAGCTGGAACTTGGCCTGTCTCAAATCCCCGCATGTGTAAGGTAACAGTAACTGTACTTGGTGTTGTATCTGCAGATACAGCCCCGCTGAACGCACCGATAATTGTTGCGATCAAAATGGGCAATAAGCCAATGGCTACTAGTTTTGACCAGATACTACTTTTCATGATTTAATCCTCTCTTCGTATATAACCCAACTAACACGACAAAACTCATGACCAAAATAGTTAGGCCAATCAGGGACATCATCGCCTTGGCTTGTCCTGTTGCTGGTAACTGAGTGGTGCCTTGTTTTTGTGCATTGATAACGCGCGGTTGAGCCGTTGTCATCACCGTATTGGGTAACTGACCAGCGGCTGTTTGCCACAATGGCTCACCGTTCAAACGCATCGGTGTTAATGGCGTATGATCTGCTACTACGGGTACGTCCAACTGAATGGCCCGCGCAGCCGGTGATATCAGATAATTCGGTTGGGTTTGAACTTCCTCAAAAAAATACCGGCCTGCTGGTAACTGGCAATCTTGCAGTATCACCAAGCCTTGGCTATCGGATACAATCTTTTTGACCCGCGAATCTTGTTTGGGTGTGGTGCTCTGACACCAATCACCCGTTTGCGTCAGATAGTATTTTTGTCGTTGTCGGCGCTGATATAACACAAAACGCACCGCTGACAAAGGGATTTCCCCTTTATTTTGCGTTCGTCCATACTTAAAAAAATATGGCTGGTGTTTTAAAACCGTCGACTTGGTTTGAATCGTTGCTGGTTGTGCCAACCCGACATAATCAGCCATTTTGATAACCATTGGATCAGCCAACACTTGATCGGTTTGACCATTTTGCGTCACAGCATCCGGCTGGCGTTGCACAATCAGATAAGTCTTGTCACCTGCTTGCGGGACATGAAACACAAGTTGTCCTGATGCATCCGTTACTTGCGAATCAACTAACGCCAAATGCTGATCTTGGATCACCGTCTGAATGGTCTGCGCTTGTGTTTTCAGCGTCTGGTTATAATGGTGATCTTGATGATGGGCCGCTGCCAAATTTGACATGTCATACAAATCAAAGCGTGTCCGTTGCTTGGTCTGATGCACAACTTGATGTTGCAACGCAATGGTCGTATCAGTTTGATTTTGTGCCAATACTGGCCAGTTAAATTGCCAACTTAGCAAGCCAAACAAGCAACAACCCGTTAAAAAGTACAGCATCTTTTTAATCATTTTTTCTGCCTCCGGCGTTGGCCATACTGGTAACCCGAATGAAGCAAGAAACCGACACTCAGTAAACCACCAGCCACCATCAAATAAGGTAACTGACCAGCCCCACCTGTGTTTGGCAAAACGGCTTGATTCCGATTTGGAACTTGCAAGATAACTTGATTATCAGTTTGATCGTTGGTTAACTTGGTGGCCCACTGTTTAGTCCCACCGGTCACTTGGACACGGCCATCTGGCGAAATGACCATCACGATTGGTTCGGCAGGTAAGTAACCTTGAGGCGCTTGACGTTCGGTCAAGGTGTAAGTACCTGGGGTTAAATGCATCACGGTAAATGCTGTGCCATGTCGATTGGCTTTAAGGGTTAGCATCTCACCCGTTAGCGCTTTAAGCTCAAATTGTGCGCCTGACACAGGTAGGGTTGTCTGGGCATCCGTCTTTTTCACCACTAATTTGAATGGCTTAATGGGATTATTTTGCGTTAATTTGACAACATTAGTTTGACTGGCATTATGCGATAATGTCTGGTCAATTGAAAAACCATCCTTAACGCCATCACCGTCTGATTCAGGCGCAGTCGCTGTAATGGCTTGCCCATCACTTAACCACTGCCCGTCTGTCGTCAGCGTTAAATGATACGTGGTTTTGGCCATTTGAAACCCACTGGGTGACTGAGTTTCTTGAATGGTGTAGTCGCCTGGTGTCAACAGCTGGCATTGGCCCGGCTGAACCGTCAGGACCTGCTGACCATCTGAAGATGATACGGTAAACGTCGCACCTTTGACGGGTGATGTTGTCCCTTGGGCGATTTTGTCAATCATTAAGCCATATTGGCAATTTGTTACCGTCGCCTGATTACCTTGTTGCGTAATTTGTGTCACGTAACCCGCTGTCTGCTCATTTAAAACCTGATAATCGAATGCTTGGCCTTGGTTATTATAGGCGGGTAGCCACACCGATTGCCCGTCTTGCATGCTTTGGGCGACTGTCTTTTGCCAATTTTCCGTAGCTGTTAGCTGTCCAACCGCCCGCCAATCAGTTAACTGATCAGCCACTTTTCGCCCAATGCCAAACTGAATTTGGTCGGGTCGTTTTGTGCGATCAATATCATCCACCCATTTTTTAGTCACCTGCAACTTGGTTCCGGCTGCTTTAGCAGAAGGTATACCAAAGGCCACTGCGGCGTCTTTTTCAGTTGGGGTTAATGACGTTTGCCCACTCACTTGGTACCAAAAATCAGGTTGAAAGTTTTGCGCTTCCGTCTTGAGATGGACCTGATAATGCAGCTGAATCTCTTGATCTTGCCCCAGATTCAGGTTGTTAACGGTCACTTGTTGGGTATCACGTGTCACACTTGGTAAGTTATCAACCACTTTTTTACCCACACTGGTCACGGTAAATGCTGTGTCCGCATATGTAAATTGTTCACCAATCGGATTATGCACCGTCCCGTTTTTTACCGTATAAAACTCACTTAAGACACTATTGACTTGACCTGCTAAATAAGTGCCAACGTCATCTAACGTATTAGCATCTTGATAGTGGCCAGGTGTTGCGAGTAATGCCATGCGTTCACGTACTTGCGTTTTGGTTAAATACATGTGAGAATTATTACCTGTACCCCAACTATCCATATCCAACTGAATACCTAATGTATGTAGTTCAGTCCCTTTTTCCCGCAGTGCGTAGGCCTCCCCCTAACGTAGCTGCCCAAGTATCTGGAATCATTTGGCCATCAACTTGATACGGCGCTGGTCTCTCTATCCAGTCAGGATAATGGCTTTCGACAAACTGTGACGTATACCCTGGATAATCCCATGCTTGACTAAAACCCGTCCCGATAACGTGCCCATCAACTACTTTGGCTTGAGTTACTTTGTATGATTGCGTCGGAATTCCGTCAGTCAATAACACCATGATTTTTTTATGGTCACTGGCATCACTTGCCAACATGTTTTGTGCTTCACGAAGACCATTTTGTGTAAACGTTCCGCCAGCAGGTGGATTTCTGAGAATCTTATTAATGTTTGCAACATGCGCTGTATTACTAACACGCTCAATATTCTCTGACCAAATCCCTGGTTCTTTGTCACTGTCTTTGGCGG
Organism: Leuconostoc lactis; assembly: GCF_007954625.1. NCBI lineage: Bacteria > Bacillati > Bacillota > Bacilli > Lactobacillales > Lactobacillaceae > Leuconostoc > Leuconostoc lactis. The sequence continues at coordinate 188,501 of NZ_CP042420.1, forward strand.
CAAAAGCAACAAGTCCAACATTGACAAAGTCACCATAGCCTGCGTCATTGATGGTTTGCATAAATTTTTCAATACCTTCACGCATCGCATATTCTCGCTTGATGCCACCGTTGAACACTGAATTCATGGATCCGGACATGTCAGTGACCAAAACAATATCAATTGGTTTGATCGGCACTTGCCGATTCCCTTTAACATTCAAGAAAACATCAAACAAGCCAGGTGTCGTGGTTTGGCGTGCATATTGTCGTATTTGATAAGCTGGATTGTTGACGTCATGACCGCCAAATTTGAGATAGGCATTGCGCATGTTATCAGGTGCACCATCCCATTGGGTGACATTGTCCCAGCCCTCACGCTCATGCCCACCCTGGGGATTAATGACGTCCACTTGCCCTGGTATCGTCCATGCAGCTGTTGATGACGTGCCAGCTGGTGTGGTTTGATAGGTTGGCGTTATACCAGCAGCAGTCACAGTTTGTCCAATGGTTAACAAACACAGACTCAGCACACTTAACCATAACCACCAACCACGGTGGTTTCGGCGTTTTTTAGCCCGCCTCGCTTTTATGATAGTAATCGTTCCTTTCTCCCTTCTAAGTAACAGTTGTGCTTGGTATTTCAAAGTCAATCCCGTTTTTCTAGTAGCACAACTCGAGAGATGTAACCCCACCATAACAATTCCAACAAATCACCAGTTATCACGTATTATGACTTAGGATAACGATTAAACACGCATTTAAATTACCTTTGTGATATAATTCTCTTATCAAAGTGTCTGGTTCGCATCTCTCGAGTTGCGAACCTTTTTTTGCGTCTTGGAAAAATTATTAATACAATAAAGGAATCATGATATGAAATACGGCTATGCTAGAGTTAGCACAGAAGGCCAACATCTTGAAGCCCAAGTTGCGCAGTTAACCCAGGCTGGTGTTGACCAAATTTTCAAAGAAAAATATACCGGCACAACCACTGAACGGCCGGTTTTTGACACACTCTTAAAAACGTTACAACCTCACGATATGCTTGTTGTGACCAAGCTAGATCGCTTCGCCAGAAATACCCACGAGGCCCTCGAAGTCATGCAACATTTATTTGATCAACGGGTCGCCATCCACATCTTAAATTTAGGCTTGATTGATGAAAGTCCCACGGGTAAACTGATTTTCACCATTTTTTCTGCCTTTGCGCAGTTTGAACGTGATCTGATTTTGACACGGACACAGGAAGGCAAAGCTTATGCCCGACGCCACAATCCCCATTTTCGTGAAGGACGTAAAGAGACCTATTCCGATATGGAAATTTTAGCCGCTTATCAACAACATCAAGCTGGCCTATCGTATCAACAAGTGGCCAAAAAAACGGGTATTAGCGCCTCAACTTTAAAACGACGCATCAAAAAACTCCGACAGGCCGAGAAAAACACGTGAGTCATCGATTTTAACCAACAAAAAAAGCTGTGTCTCGAAGTACACAGCTTTTTAAAGCATTCATTTTTTATTTAAAGTTGGTCATGCAATTGCCAATGCAACGCATAATGGTAATGCTCGTCAGATAATAGATATTCCGGTGACACACTTGGTGACCAAGAATCATCCCCACCGACACCCATATGCGCACCATCTAAGTTGAGCCACACACCAGTCTCTGGTTTGAGCAAATGGCGGTGTGTCGTACTTGCCAACTGTTGCGGACTATACGGTGACAAATTAAAGGCCAACGTTGTCGTGCTTTGCAGATCATGTTGTCCAAATTGCAAATGTGTGACAGCTGTACGCAACCCATTTTCACTTGGGAAAATGTAAGGCGTGTATAAGTCAGCTAATGATGCTGCCCAGCGGCCTTTGGTCGCTGCTGCCCGACGGTCTGGATAATTTTCCATTGGTCCAAGCCCATCGTAGTTCACTTGTTCTGGTACCGTCGCTAATTGGACATTTAAGCCAATTCGGGCTGGTTCAGGGTCAGCAATCTGTCGCCAAACATCAACTTGCAAATCTAACGCACCGGTCGGTGAAATTTGGTAACGCTTAGTTGACTGTAACATCACATGCTGATCAATTGGTGACAGAAAATCATGTGTCGTCGTTACCACGACACCTTGGTCGTTGGCTGTCACGTCAAACGCACCCAAACGTGGTTGCAATTGGTCATAACCACTAGCACGCCACTTTTCATACCAGGCATTTGGATCAACACGCCCGACTTCACTCACGCCAATATCATTATCAATTGCCGCACGGGTAAACTGATCTTTTAACGGCGTCAAGAGCTGACTGACCCCTGCAAAATACCACTGTGTTAACCAACCTCGCGTGGCATCAAAGACAAACTGGTGTTGGCCGGCCGTAATGGTAACGGTTTCGGCTGTTTGTTCAACTACCGGTGGTAAACTTGTCGTCACGTCAGGCACGGCTGGTTTTAATGGGCGATTTTGAATCACAAACTGATTGTAAGCCAAACGCGTCTGCGGGCGAATAATGCCATCAGGTGTTTGCTGAATAATGGTTACATTTAAGGTTACATCACCAGTCGCAACCTGTGGCACCGTTAAAGGTACCGTCATAGTATCCCCAGCTGGTAAATCAAGTGGCAAACTCGCCAGCGGTTGTGGTATGCCATTGATCACCCACTGATACTGCAAAACCGCATCATCCACATGTTTAAACAGATGCTTGCTAGTAACTTGTAACGCTTCGGGGTGACCAGTCGGCGTCCGAACAAGCGAAAAGCCAAAGTACTGCTGACAAAATGCCGCTTCCAGTAAGGCTGGCTTTGGGGTCCGGTCTGGTAAAAGCAAACCATCCAGACTGAATTGCCGATCATTGGGGTGGTCCCCAAAGTCACCACCGTAAGCGTAAAATGACTCACCAGTCGTCTCATTTTTCAACAACCCTTGATCAACCCAATCCCAGATAAAGCCACCTTGTAAACGTGGATACTGTTCAAAGGCATCCCAGTATTTGGCAAAACCACCTAAGCTATTGCCCATACTATGCGCATATTCACACAAAATAAGGGGCCGGGTTTCGCCGGGTTGACTCACCCACTTCTTAATCGACCATTTTGAATTCACAGGCGCAACTTGATCTTGATCCACACGCGCGTACATCGGTGCAATAATATCGGTCGCTGGTGAATCAGCGCCACCACCCTCATATTGCACTGGTCGTGACGGATCCACTTGCTTCAACCACTGATACATCGCGTCATGATTATGGCCATAACCCGACTCATTCCCAAGTGACCAAATAATGACTGAAGGATGATTATAGTCACGCTTGACCATGCGCGTCACGCGGGCCATCATGAGCGGCAAGTATGTGGCATCATTGGTTAAACGGTTCATCGGGGTCATCCCGTGGGTTTCAATATTCGCCTCATCGACTAAATACAACCCGTATTGATCACATAACTCATACCAACGACGGTCATTAGGATAATGCGATAATCGGACAGCATTAAAATTATGCTCCTTGAGTAAGCGAATATCTTTTAACATCGTCGCTTCATCGACATAATAGCCCGTCTCCGGCGTGAATTCATGCTTATTCACCCCGCGAATGAGCAGCGGCTGATTATTTAAACGCAAGAGCCCGTCCTTGATATCGACGCGTCGGATACCAATTTTTTTGGTTTCCGTATGATAAACCGTCTCGTCATCAAACAATGTCAGCGTTAAGTCATAGCGCTGTGGCATTTCTGCTGACCACAGTTTCGGCTGATGAACTGGTAGCGATAAGGTCGCTTCTTGGGCATTGGCGCCACGCTCATCCACCAAGTCGTTGCCAAATGTTGTCTCATCTGACGCGATTTCTAAGCCATCCCAAGATAAAGTTGCCCGCACTTGTAATGCCTGATTCGCCACATCTCCAATTTCAGCTCGCACTGTGACCACGGCATCATCCAAATCATCCGCTAACTGGGTATCGATGGCAAAGTCTGACAAACGCACCTTGGGCATGTTCACCAGTTCAACATCACGGAAAATGCCAGAAAGCCGCCACATATCTTGATCTTCAAAATAGCTCGCTTTACTCCATTTCAAAACCAAAACAGCGATACGATTCTCACCCGCTACCAGGTGTGGCGTTAAATCAAATTCGGCGGGTAACCGGCTATCTTCTGAGTACCCGATCCAAGTCCCGTTGACCCAAAGATAAAATGCTGAACTGACACCATTAAAGACAATATGTGTCTCTTTCGAGTCAGCCAGCCACGCTTCGTCGACTTGAATGGTCTTTGAATAAGCCCCTACTGGGTTTTCTTCAGGCACGATTGGCGGGGTTACGGGGAACGGATAGGCCACATTACTATACAATGGCACGTCATAATCACCGGCTAATTGCCAGTTGCCGGGAACCGTAATGGTTGTCGCATCTGGTAAATCTTGCACACGCCACGTATCGTCAATATCATCAAGGTGCGTAAAATAATTAAATCCCCAAGTTCCGTTAAGCGATTGGATTTGGCTACCTGGTCGTCCTTGATCCAAATTATCATAGGTCATATCTGTATGACTAGGTAAGCGATGCCATTGGGTTACGACCGGATTTTCCCAATCCCGACGTGCCAAAATCGTCTGTAATGTTGTCATGTGATCTCCTTTAGGTTGCCAACTTTAAAAGTCCAGCTTAAATTCGGTGACTTGCTGATAAGGCGATGCCGGCGTTAGCACAATATCGCCATATTGCGCAAAACGTTCGGCGCCAGGTACCGCTTGGGCCTCTAGTGTAATCCCCCCATGGTTTTTCAATTGCGATTGGCGCATTGGCAGATTGTAATCTGTACCAAAATTACCCGTAAAGACAACCACTGCCGGCGCCGTTGTGGTCATGGCAACGCGCACCAAACCATCTGGTGATAGCAGTTCGGCTTGTGGTGCTCCCTGCGTGTCTTGTAACAAAAATGGATGATCAAGGCCATGACCAACGCGTTGATGCTGCTCATCTGTGCTCTCAATCGTCGTGCGAACTGGTTTTGCCTCACGAAAATCAAAACCTGTGCCAGCCACTGACTGTATTTCCCCAGTCGTTAAGTTCTTATCACCAATGGGCGCAAAGAAATCAGCGGCAACCTTGAGCTGATGCGCTGCAACGCTTTGCGTCGGATCACCCGTCAAGTTAAAGTAGACATGGTTCGTTGGATTAAAGAGTGTTGGCGCATCAGTCGTAGCGTCATATGTTAACCGCCACACGTTATCATTATCCAAAGCATAGGTCACGTTAACGGTGACTTGGCCAGGAAAACCATTTTCCCCGTCTTCACTGACATACGTAAACACAACCCTTGCATCTGTTGCTGTCACCTGTGGTGCAGCTTGCCAATAACGTTGATCGAAGCCGATCACGCCACTATGCAAATTACTATCGTTTTCATTGGCTTCAAACTGGTAGTCGACACCATCGTTTTGCCAATGTGATCCAGCGATACGACCAGCAACACGGCCAATTGTAGCCCCAATAAAGGTATCCTTTTGTTGGTATTCTTCCGCACTGTCAAAACCTAATACCAACTCACGTTCGCCTGTCGCAAGTGGGACGCGCAAACTCACAATTCGCGCGCCAAAATCCGTGACACTCAAGGCCACACCCTGGTCGTTGACTAGGGTGTAGCATGTTGCTTGCTCACCAAACGGTTGTGTTAAAATTTCCATCATAATTTTCCTTTCAAGTTTTTAATCTGATACTTGTGCATTTTGGGCGACAGCCCGTAAGAAACGTGCCAAACCGGCTTCTCCGGCTGCGTCATGTTTATAGACACCCGCATCTTCTAAGACCCGCTCAAAGATGTGCCCGACACTGTCATTAATGACGTCGGTGACATTATCAGGGGTAATTGTTGTGTTGACACGCAATGTTTCAGCCCACAATTGATGCTTTGGTGCCACCTGGTCGACTTGGCCTAATAAGTAAGCCTTGACGACCTCAAGTTCGGTCTTTAACCTTGGTGGTAAAATAGCTAAGCCCATGACTTCAATTAAGCCAATATTTTCTTGTTTAATATGTTGGACATCGACGTGGGGATGGAAAATACCATCAGGGTACGTCTCCGATACGTTATTATCCCGCAACACTAAGTCGAGTTCGTAACGCCCGTCCCGATAGCGCGCAATTGGCGTCACCGTATGATGGCGTTCACCCTGCGCATCAAAGGCGCGAATGTCTAACTCAGGATCGCTATAATGGGCCCACGTTGTCATAATTTGTTGGGCAGCTTGTAGCAGGTTGGCTTGGTCTTCATCGGCCAAACGAATCACCGTCATTGGCCAATTTAACACGCCAGCCGACGCAACTTGACTACCTGGCAACGTAATTGGTGTCTTAATCGTAGCCTTAGCCATTGGCAAGTCGTAGCGCCCAGCCTGGAAATGATCATGGGTTAGAATGGAGCCGCCGACAATGGGCAAGTCCGCATTGGAACCGATAAAATAATCCGGAAATAACGTCACAAACTCTAATAATTTCGCTAAATGGGCCACATCTACGCGCATTGGCCGAATCGTTTTTGAAAAAACAATCGCATGTTCGTTGAAATAGGCATACGGTGAATATTGGAAAAACCATGGTTCCCCACCCAAAGTTAGGGCCACCACCCGATGATTTGCCCGTGCTGGGTAATCTAACCGCCCCCAGTAACCTTCATTATCATGAGATAATTGCGAAACTGGATAATTGACAGGCGTATTTTTTTGAGCCTGCAACGCTGCCGCAATCATCTTAGGATCTTTTTCTGGTTTCGACAAATTAATCGTGATTTGTAACGCGCCATATTTTGTCGTGACCGGAAACGAGATATTTTGACCAATTTCACGCGTTTTAATGTAGTTACTGCGGCGTGATAATGCAAATAAGTAGTCCGTAGCGGCAGCGGGTGCACTAGCATATTTTTCCCAAAAAATCCGGTTCACTTCAGAAGGCCGTGGCACAAAAAGGGCCATTAATTGCGCCCCCAACATATCAGCGTTCATCTCACGACGCACCAATGTCACATTCGTGTCTGCCACACGAATTAAAGCATCCAGTAAAGTTAAGGTGTCCGCATCTTCCCAAGGGGTCAACGTCGTTGGTACTTGATATTCTGCCTCACCAAGCCAGCCCAGCACCTGATTAATTAAGTAGGTCTCATCTAGTTCGGTATAGTCGGTCTCAGCAATGACACGCTGGACAAAGACTGTGATTAAGCCATTCTGATTCATCGTGTCACCTCAAATTTCGCCAACCCAATGTGCACCCGTGCCAATGTTAGCCGCATAAAATGATGGCGCGTAACCCACCACCGCTTCATAGCGTTCACCAACTGTTTTTTCCAGTGTCGCGACTGCATCGCGATGTACTAAGGCAATCGCACAGCCACCAAAACCAGCACCAGTCATCCGTGCACCTAAGACACCCGGCACCTGTTGGGCAGTTTCAGCCAAAGTATCGAGTTCAATGCCTGTGACTTCATAATCTGCTTTTAGTGATTGGTGCGAGGCATTCATCAGTTGCCCAAAGCCAACCAAATCATTAGCCTGTAGGGCTTTCACAGCATCTTGCGTCCGTTCATTTTCATAAACCGCATGACGCGCACGACGGCGAACTGTTTCATCCGCAATCAATGCTGCATTTTGATCAAACGTCGCACGATCCAATTGCCCAAGGAATTGAATGTTGAGCTTTTGTTGTAAGTCAACGACCGCCGCTTGCGTTTCACGCACGCGTTCGTTATATTTTGAATCTGCTAACTCACGCCGTTTATTCGTATTCATAATGACAATGACGTGATCTCCTAAGTGTGTTAGGATCATCTCATAAATCATTGTATTCGTATCCAAATAAATAGCGTGATCAGCTTCGCCAAAACCAATCGCAAACTGATCCATAATGCCTGTATTAACGCCGACAAAATCATTTTCAGCACGTTGGCCACTCGCTACCAATTGTAATCTAGGCACCTTCAAGTCATATAACTTTTTGGCGACCACACCAATCAATAATTCGAGTGACGATGACGACGAGAGCCCTGAGCCATTGGGGATGTTGCCCGAAATGACCAATTCAAATCCCGTTTCAAACTGATTGCCATATCCACGTAAAGCTTGCAAAACCCCTTTGACAAAGTTGCCCCATGACCCATGTGGTAACTGGGTTTCATCGTTAATATCAAATGTGATGACCCCCACCTCGGGCATATTGGTCGAATACAACTTCACCAATTTATCCGTACGCTTACCCGCGACCCCATAAGTCCCTAAGGTAATTGCCGCCGGAAAAACGTGACCCCCATTATAATCCGTATGTTCACCAATTAAATTAATACGTCCTGGGGAGAAAAATTTGTCAGTTGGTTGTGTTTGAAATTGTGTGTGATAGACTGTTGCGAGTTCATCATAAATTGTTGTCATTTGTTTTTCCTTTCATCAACACTGACCTCAGACCACTACCATATGCTTATACTTGTTTAAAATAACGCACACGTGAGGTAAAGTCAGCTTGTGGCCACGGTGTATTGTAGAAGCCAACAGCCATCAGTTCATCCCCACCAAATACTTGACCAGTGGCCGGCTCAAAATAAGTCTTATCCGGCGCCAAATGGCTGAGCTTGGTGACATGAAGTGGTGGTTGCCCTTCTGATAGCACACGATACTGGAACAGCAGTGTTTCTGTTTTATCTGCACTGACAAATTGCCAAGCCACATCGTTGCTTTCAAAAGGTGACTGAATGCGATAGAAGTCCCCATACTGAATTAAGTCCCGATGCGTTTTGTAAAACGCCACTTGTTCACTGATTTGCGTTTTGTCGGTATCTGATAACTGGCTTAGATCGAGTTCGTAACCAAAGACACCCGCCATAGCAACATCCCCACGCATGGTCAAACTACTTTCACGACCGGTCTGATGGTTAGGCGAAGCTGATACATGCGCCGTCATACTTGAAATCGGATAGCTCAATGATGTCCCATACTGGATTTTTAACCGATCAACTGGGTCTGTATTATCTGACGCCCATGATTGTGGGAAATAATACAGCATGCCGGCATCAAAACGACCCCCGCCACCTGAGCAACCTTCAAATAGGATGTTTGGATAGGCTGTTGTGAGTCGTTCAGCTAACTGATACACCCCTAATACATAACGGTGAGCCACTTCGCCCTGTCGATCCGCTGGTAAGACTGCTGAATACACCTCGGTTAAATGGCGATTCATATCCCATTTAATATAGTCAAGCGGCACGTCGTCCAAAATGGCTGAAATTTGATCGTAAATGGCGTCCACAACTTCTTGGCGAGAAAAATCTAACACATGTTGATCCCGACTGGGCGTCATCGCGCGATTCGGGATTTGAATGGCATAATCTGGATGTGCACGATAAAGTTGTGAGTCCTTTGAGACCATTTCCGGCTCAATCCAAATCCCAAACTGCATGCCACGATCATGCACACGCTGAGAAATACCAGCTAACCCACCACCCGATTTGAGTTTGTCAGCGTATTCATACCAATCACCCAAGGAACTTGTATCCGCATCACGATGACCAAACCAACCATCGTCTAACACAAACATTTCAATACCTAGCGGTGCGGCTTGATCCACAATATGATCAATTTTTTCCGCATCAAAATTGAAATACGTGGCTTCCCAATTGTTAATGACAATGGGGCGCGGTGCATATTGGAAACGCCCGCGCGCAACACGTTCACGCAATAAGTGATGATACGCTTGCGACATCCCGTTTAAACCAGCCTCTGAATACACGAGTAAGGCTTCAGGTGCCTGAAACGCTTCATCTGGTAGCAATTGCCAACTAAACCCTTGTTCGTTAATGCCCGCTAGGACGCGTACCTGATCCACGTAATCTTTTTCCAGCGTAAATTGATGGTTCCCCGAATACACGAGCTGTACACCAATTGCTGTGCCACTATCTTCCGTCGTATCTGGCGCAACTAACGCGATAAACGGATTCATATGATGTGAGCTACCACCACGGTGACTGGCAAATGACGTGATGCCATGTGGCAAGCTTTTACGTTCCATCTGACGTTCGTTCAAATGTGCCCCATGTAGCGAAATAACTTCTAGTTGATTTTCAATGACGTCTAATTGTACTGATACCAGTTTTTCAACCTGTAGCTTTTGCGTGCCACGGTTAACGAGTTTCGCAGATCGCGCAATGACTGGTCGATCAGCAAAGATGGTATAAGACAAGAACAGTTCTGCATCTAACGTGGCATCAGCCAACCGGACAATTAACGTTTTGGCTTCTTCAGGTGCTAGGACGTATGCTTGTGGCAAATCCACTAAATCTGGCTTACCCGCTTGTATCTCATAATCGACGTAACGAAAATCGGTTGCTTGCGCACCATTTTCAGCACGAATCACGACAGCTGGTTGCCGAAAATCCCCCGTATCAAAGCCTGAAAACTCCTGCCGTAACGTGTCTTTCGAATACCCACGATCCAATTGGCCAGGATTACCAGCTGGATTTGGTGAAAAACCACGGTCTATTCTGGGATAACGCCGTTGGTCATGATACGTTGATATCTGCCGACCAAAGTAAAGATGACTTAAAATATCACCCGTATCAGCTTGAAAAAGATACGAGATTTGATCATTTTTAAGATGAAAAACCTTGTTTTCAGCGTCAAAAAAAATGCTTGCACTAGTCATTGTCTTCCTCCAGGAAACTTTTACTAAATTACAAGCATATAGTATCATTATTTTACTAAAATGTAAACGCTTACTTTTTCGTTGACGTGAGCGTTTCGCGGTAAATTAACCGACTAGGAATCGTTGTCCAAACTGCCCAATCCCGCTTATTTCGGGCCAATTCACAAGCTTGTACGAGCGCCTGTTGGCCTAATACTTCTGGTTTTAAGTCAACCGTTGTTAAAGCTGGTACCAAGTAGGCAGCCAATTCCAAATTATCAAAACTGACAATATCAATGTCTTTGCCTGGTTCAAGGCCACGCATTTTCAACGCATTGATGGCACCAATGGCAATTGGATCTGAAGCAACCAAGAGTGCATCAATGTTTGGCTCGTCATCTAATAATGCCACCGCCCCATGACTACCTGTCTCAACATGCCATCCCCCTGTATAAATATAGGGTGTTAACTGATGGGCTGCAATCCATTGTTGATACGCAGTTTCTCGTACGTCTGACGCAATCCCTTTGGTAGTCCCATCCAACTCAAATAACTCATTCGTCCCACCAATAAAACCAATATGACGGCGACCGGCAGTATAAAAATCATCCAGAATTTTCGCAGTGATATTGGCCATTTCCGGTTCAACCACATCAATATCATCATAATGTGCCTTGCTATCAACCAACACTAAGTGTGGATTCATTTGTTTAATCGTAAAAATGGCTTGTTGGGAAATATCCCCTAATATAATGATGGCATCATACGCCGCAATCGTTTGTTGCTCAATCCCTTGCGCCATGCGAATAACATCATCAATCACGACCCCCATCTGTCGCGCATGTTTTTCAATACTTAGGTAAATTTGTCGCCAGTAGGCATCCGTTGCCTCACGCGCTTCCGAAAAAACCGTGATCACGGCCACATGACAGACCGCTTTCATCGATGCGGCTTTGCTACGTTTAACGTACTTTAACTTGTTGGCAGTTTCTAATACCGCTTGCCGTGTCGCTGACGAAACGGACAAGGTCGCATCGTCATTTAAAATACGCGACACCGTACTCGACGAAACGCCGGCCGTCTCCGCAATTTGTTTTATAGTTACCATACGCGTTCTCCACTGTGTGCATCGCTGCACGAAAATATCGTTATCATCTATTCTACTACAAAAAATTATTACTACTATATTTTACTAAAATTTTAGTAAAAGTCTTGTCTTTTGATTTGAAAGCGCTTACAATGTTTGTGTTAGCTGATATTAAAAAGGAGAACGAGCTATGCCTTCTAACAAACATACTATGTCATCACGTCTATCTTATGCCTTTGGTGCATTTGGTAACGATGTCTTCTTTGCGACATTATCGACGTACTTCATCATGTTCGTCACGACACATTTGTTTAACACCGGTAATTCCGCTGAAAATGACCGGATGATTAGTTATATCACCCTGATTATTTTCGTCCTGCGTTTCGTGGAATTAATTATTGATCCATTTATTGGTAATGCGATTGATAATACTGTGACGCGTTGGGGAAAGTTTAAACCCTGGGTCGTCGTCGGTGGTACCATCGGTTCCATTGCCCTCATCATTTTGTTTACAAATATGGGCGGTATCAATAAGAGCAATCCGGTTTTGTACCTCTTGCTCTTTGGCTTCGTGTATATCACAATGGATATCTTCTACTCATTTAAGGATATCGGCTTCTGGTCAATGATTCCCGCATTGACCTTGAATTCACGTGAACGTGAAAAAACGGCAACACTTGCCCGTATCGGCTCAACTATCGGCGGTAACTTGGTCGGCGTTGTGGTGATGCCACTGGTACTGTTCTTTTCGATGAAAAGCAATGGCGGTACTGGTGACTCAAGAGGTTGGTTCTGGTTTGCTGTGATTGTTGCAACTGTTGCTTGGATCAGTTCAATTGTTGTTGGTCTGGGTACCAAAGAAATCGATTCAACCTTACGTCAAAATAAAGAACGTACCACATTCAAGCAGGTCTTTCATATTTTGACGCACAATGATCAGTTGATGTGGATTGCTTTAGCATATGGACTCTATACAACGGGTGTTACCCTTGTCAATTCGTTAGAACTCTACTATTTCACGTTTATCCTCGGTAACTCTAGTGCCTTCTCAATCTTAGCCGGCTTAAATATTTTAACTGGCTTGGTGGCTGTTGCCCTATTCCCAACCCTGTCTGATAAACTGAATCGCCGTAAGCTATTCTTCTGGTGTATCGCCATCATGCTTTCCGGCATCATCCTATTTTCCTTTGCTGGCGGCTCACTAACCCTTGTATTGATTGCGGCGGAATTGTTTGCTTTGCCACAACCCCTCGTTTTCTTGGTTATCTTGATGCTCATTTCTGATTCTGTTGAATATGGTCAATTGAAACTCAACCATCGAGATGAATCTTTGACGCTTTCAGTTCGACCTTTATTAGATAAATTAGCCGGTGCGATTTCAAACGGTGCGGTTGGTTTGACTGCGGTGGCTGCCGGTATGACGACTGGTGCAACTGCCAGCTCTATCACCCCTTCTGGCCAACTCACGTTTAAAATCATTATGTTTGGCCTACCATTTATCATTGTTTCAATTGGTGCATTCGTCTTTTATCGCCGTGTCACGTTAACGGAAGACAAACATGCCGAAATTGTTGATCAACTTGAAAAGACTTGGGGCCAAAAGTTTGAAAATAGTCAGTCAGATCTCACTGATTTGAATCAAACACATACACAATACTATGCGCCAATTGCTGGTACGTTAGAACCTTTGGCAACCGTCTCGGATCCTGCCTTTGCTTCGGGTGCGCTTGGTGAAGGATTTGCCATTAAGCCAACCGATGGCCGCGTTTATGCGCCATTTGATGGCGTGATTCGTTCAACCTTCTCAACGCGTCATGCGGTCGGTATTGAATCTGATTCAGGTGTTGTGACGTTAATCCATATTGGTGTTAACACCGTATCCATGCAAGGTACCGGATTCATTACTTACTTTGATAAAGGCCAGCGCGTGAAGAGGGGTGACTTACTCATCGAATTCTGGGACAAAGCGATTCAGGATGCACAGCTTGATGACACGGTGATGGTAACGATCACTAATGCCAACGCCTTACCACAATTAACCTTTAAAAAGGCCTTTGGGTCACAAGTTTCCAAAAACGATATCTTATTAGAATTTAATGATTAACGCAATCAAAAACGCGTAGTTGATACAGTGACAAACTGTACCAACTACGCGTTTTTATATTTTATTCACCAGCCGTTATTTTTATCCCAATAATGGCAACAATGAGTAGCCCAATAAAAAACCAGGTCACTGGCGGGAATTGATCCCGAAACAGCACAACCCCCATCACAACAGACCCCACGGCACCAATTCCTGTCCAAATTGGATAGGCTAAACTAAAGGGCAGTTGTTTCACGGCTTGGATTAAAAACGCCATGCTGGCAATAAGCCCAATAATTGTCACAATTACCCAGCCAACTTTCGTGAAGCCTTGACTTAATTTCATCGTCGTCGCCCACAAAATTTCTGATAAGCCGGCTAACAATAGATATACCCATGACATATTTTTATCTCCTCAATCATGCTGCACTTGGATTAGTCGACAATTTATAACTGACTTAGCCAACGTTATATCCTAACTGTCAGTCTACCATGGTTATCTAACCGAGACAATATTTCCGCCACATAGCAAAAACGTCTGGTACTAGTCCAAACGTTAAAAATTCAGGCATGATGCAATATCTTTTCCATATTGTACCATTGCTCACCGGCATGAGTAGATTGTGATGGGCCGAGATTAGTAAAGCCGTTTTTTTCATAGAAAGGAATACGATCAGCCAAACACGTTAAAGCGATGGTTTCACGCCCAGCTGCTTGCGCCCGCGTTGTTAATTGTGACAATAATTGACTTCCTAAACCAAGACCACGGGCAGCTTGGTGAACTGCGACCGTTAGTACGGTCTGATAGCCTCCTTGGGCAATATTTTTCGGATTTTCTTCATACATCCAGTCTTCAACAAAACGTTGATTGACTGCTGGTCCACAAATAAAACCGAGAACATCTGCCTGTTCATCTTCAGCCACAATAAATGTTTCTGGGAAATTAGCAATTCTATCAAGATATTGGTCTCTCGTTCCCGCCTCATCTTGGTTAAAGCCTTGATTTTCAATTGTCAAAATCATCTCAATATCTTCGTGTGTCGCATTTCTAAACTGCATATGTGAACAACCTATTCGCCCTTTCAATTACGATTATTATAGCAAACTAGATACTTTTTGTATGCCCTATCATGGATTAAGAACAGTATGTGACACATGTTAAACATCAATCATCACATCCCCCCACTGGATAACTAAAGGATCATGGGTGGCAACAATCATGATGGTCTGGTCATTAATCAAACGATCAAGTACCTGATATAAAATTGCTGTCGCAGTATCGTAATCTAATGCAGCTGTTGGCTCATCAATCAAAATAATGCGTGGTTTCTTTAGTATTAAGCGGGCTATTGCAACACGTTGTTGCTCACCACCAGATAATTCATAGATATGCTTTTTCAAATAGTTTTTAGATAAGTCCACAGCTTCTAATGCCTGTCTCATCTCTTGCGTATCTTGCTTTTGAATACGATGTCGAAAAACAAGCGCCAAATTATCAAAAACTGTTTGATCTTCTAACAACGCATAATTTTGAAATAGGTAGCCCAAATAGTCTCGATAATACTGACTTTTTTTGATTGTTTTCAGATTACCATCATCATACGTTATGATGCCATGATAATCGTCATCAAAACGTGCAATCATATTCAAAATTGTTGATTTCCCCGCTCCAGAGCGCCCGCGTAAAATATATTTCATACCAGGTTGAAACACAACTGATAAATTATCAATAATTTGATGTTTGCCAAACCGCTTACTCACATTTTTCAAAACTAGCGTCATAACTCTCCCTTAAGTATTAAATAACTTTGCCTTTCATTCACCATAATGCGGTACGTGAAAAACAATAACAGACAACTCATGACAAAAACAACGGTTATCAAGACGCTAGGCTTTGAAGTTGCGTACAGGATGCCTGGTAACAACGCACACGATAGCATGAGATAAATGTGACGATACCGATTAATAAATGATATGCCATAAACTTGTTTCACAAATAATGAACGACGATACGCCATAAATATGATGCAAATCGTAAACAAACCACACAATAGCACTACTAAAATTGCCAGTATCAAACTACCCAATAAGACATTTTTACGCAGTAAGTAGGTTTGTTTCAAGGTTGCCCGCAGTTTGTTCGTACTACTAACGTCTTGAATATTCGGCCCTAAAACCGTCATAACTTGGTTCTTATTTTCCTCAGAAGCCAAGTTAACCATCACGTTGCGTTGTGACAACCATGACAACAAATTCTGCACAATCAGTTGACTTGGTTTTTCTCTCGCAACTGTCTCACTGTTATCTAAATGCGCTAATGCATCACGCTGTACAGCATGAAAATTTATCACCAGTATATGTTTTGGTTTTTGGTAGGCAAATGACTGCTCCTGCGTCGCATTAAGAAAAACATAGGTTGACGTCGGTTGCATTTTCTTGATCACGATATTTTCGGCGTCAATGCCATTCGGTATTGCATAATTTTGCTGTATTTGTGTTGTCGATAAATTTTCTGTCGTCAATAACGTTACGGGTGCATGAAAATCATCTGCTGTTAACTGTCTTCCGGTAACTGATCGTACCTGTTGATACTTAAAATAAGTGGGATTTACATAAATATCACGTGCGTAAGGTTGGTCGCGTCCCAAGGTTATTTTTGGTCCTTGGAATGGTGCAAACATGCTCATTAACAGTTGTGATTCATCTATCTGATTCAGCAATAAGTGACTCGTTTTTATCTGCACATCATCTTGTTTGGACATTGTGTGCATGGTTAAAACTGAAAAATGAGCTATTTGCTCCCACTTTTGTTGCCCTTGTCGCATTAAATTAATTTGTCGATTCTCTTTTTGCGCCAAATCTAATGTTGTCACAAAATTCATAAATGTGAGTGCCAAAATGATACAAGATACGATTGGGATCAAGATTTGCTTCCCACGTCCTTTCAGAACCGCTACGAGTTGCCCACGATTGAACAAAATCGTTAAGATAAGCGTACTAACAGCAACAGCACCAAAAAATAGTAACAATATCACGTTAACGATGATTAATTCATAAGTAAGCATCTCCGGTAACAACAACCATAAAACACCAACAACAATAGGCAACCCAACGAGATAAGTATAAACATAGACTTTTATGTTAGACCACCAAATCGTCAATACGGTAATCCCTTTGGTTTGTCCCTTTAAAAGTTGTTGTATCACAAATTGCCGTCGTTGTTTAAAAATAATGAAACTATTCAGTATCACAATGACTAAGAGTATCATCACTAACAAGACATCTAGTCGTGAAACAGCCAATTGTCCTGTGAGATCTGCTACCACTGCTGACAAAGCTGTTGGATTATACACCATAAATTGAATATTGTTTTTAGACAAAAATGCCAAAAATGCTTGATGGTTACCTTTTCCAAACACACCGTAATCAGACAACACATCGCGATCTGCAATATTTTTTCGAGTTTCAATACTACCGACTGGTATCCCAATCATGTGTTGTTTTTGATGCCCAAGTATATAACTTTTCGGGATGATTTTGCCATCAATTTTCGGATATACACGTTTAATAATCACTAAATCATGGGTATCTGCATACGCGGCAATCGCTTGATTCAACGTGGCAGTGCGTAAATCACTACTATTATTCACAATTGAAATATTTGTCGGTGTGCCAAAATAGGCTGCGTCTTTCGCATACAACATGGCGGCCGTCACAGATATCACACTAACGAGGAAAATAAAGATAATATAAACACTATTTCTTAATTGACGTAAACGTTTCATCCGCGCTTAACCACATCAACTAGCACAACCTTTTTAAACTTATTCATTAAAGTAACACCTCTTCTATCTAACGGTGTTTGTTAACAACCGTTATCAACATGATAAACAATACCGTGTCGTTTTTTGTCAATAATATCTTCAATTTAATCCTTGAAATTATTTATTGACATTGTAATAAATAAATGTTATGTATTTTTATCACCACTGGCTGTTTCTCTTCGCGCCGTATGCTATACTGTGAACATTAATCAAACGGAGTGTATGTGATGATCATTCGAATTGCCACCAAAAATGATGCCCAACAGTTACTTGATATTTATGCCCCTTACGTATTGGATAGTACCTTTACTTTTGAGTATGATATCCCCAGCCTGCAAACCTTTGAACAGCGCATCACGACAACACTACAGACTCACCCCTATCTTGTTGCTGAAGATAATAACAAGATTTTAGGTTATGCCTATGCGCACCCCTTAAACGAACGCGAAGCTTATCAATGGACAGCTGAACTGAGCGTCTATGTGAGTGCCGAAGCAAAAGGTCGTGGGGTTGGCAAGCAGCTTTATCAGGCACTGGAACAACACCTGAAGCAGCAAAATATTATCCAAACTATCGCTGTCATTACTGCTGAAAATACACGTAGTATTGCTTTTCATGAACATTTTGGGTATCACCAAGTGGGCCAACTAACACAAGTTGGTTTTAAACATGGTAAATGGCTTGATGTTGCCTGGTTACAAAAATCCTTAGCAACACCAACCGATACGCCCGCACCGTTTATACCTTTTTCACAATTAACGTCTCGTGCTTAAACAAAAAGCCCAACAGGCTAAACTGCCTGTTGGGCTTTTTTAAATTTATTGATCAATTTCTTTTTCGCTATCGGCTTTGTAGTCATCGGCTGCTTCTTTAACAGCATCCTTAACGTCTTCTTTAACATCTGACACGGCATCTTTCACCTTGCCAAGTACGCCTTGGGCTTTACCCTCTGCTTCACGTACCTTATCTCCGGTAAGCTTACCTTCTACTTCTTTCACCTTACCAACAACTTGGTCCTTGGCGCTATCAAACTTTTCTTCAACTGACATGAACATGTTCTCCTTGAGTTTTATTTGATGGTACCCCTCTATTTTATCATAAATTTGCCATTTATAAAAATTGCGGGCCTAATCGCTATGATCAAACGGTTATGTTGTCTTTAATCATGCTCAAACTAAAATAGATATACAATTTTCAGCAAATATCTTATAATAATTCTTATAAATGTTCCTTAAAAAAGGACCATTCAACAGATTGTTATTTTTCGGGAGAATTTAGGAGAATATGATGTTTCAACACATAAAACGCACAGTCATTTTGGCTGTTTTTTCTAGTGTCGTTGGCTTAATGGGAATTGCCCCAGTTGCCGCTGACCAAACCTATCGCGATGCAACACTGACGGGTGCAGAACAACGGCCGTTGGCCTTCAGTCAATCTAAACAACTTATCTTAGGTGATCATGATGACAAACAACGGGCAACGGATGCACATATTCAGTTGACTAATACTGATAAGCCAACTGCTAAACGCGCAGCACGTTTGACATACAATCCTGTTGGTTGGCACAACTATCGTTTCAAATATGAAAAAGTAACGGTAAAATCAGTAAAGAGTGGTTATTCAATCGTGGCCATTTAGTCGGTTATCAATTCAGCGGCCTCAATGACGAACCTAAAAATTTGGTGCCTGAAACCGCTTATTTAAATGCCGGTGCCCTTAAAAGCATGAACGCTGCTAATAAGCAATCCATGCTTTATTATGAAAATCATCTGGCCAAGTGGTTAAAGACACACAAAGGCTACCGCCTCGATTATCAAGTGACACCATTGTATCGCAACGATGAGTTACTACCACGACAAGTACGCTTGGCTTATGTTGGCTACAATCCGCGTGGTGAAAAAGTCAAAATTAATCTCCACTCATATCGTGAAGAAAATGGAAATGATGATGCGACTGTCGTCTACCTCAATAATGATAGTCCAAATGCCATTATTGATTACAGTAATGGTACCGCACGCAACACACTCAATAAAGCAAAAACACTAAAAGCTGAACAAGAAGCAGCTGACCAGGCCAAAGCTGAAGCCGAAGCTAAGGCCAACGCAGCAGCAGCCGCTCAAGCTGCTGCGGAAAGCGCTGCTGCAGAAAGTGCTGCGCGCGCCGCTAGTGAGGCCGCTGCGCAACAAGCAGCAGCGCAATCTCAGGCAGCGACGGCCCAAACTGCTGTCGCCCCCGCACCAGCCACTGGTAACATTAATAATACTGGGGCATACAAATGGGCTATTCAAGATGGCTATACTTGGCAAACCCGTAAAGGCCACTCAACACGTGTTGCACCTGGTGGTGCATTGCCAGCAGGTTATCATTGGCAAGTTCAATAAATTACCATACAACGACAAAATAAAAAAGCGCATAAGCGCTTTTTTATTTTGAGTCATCATCTGCGAACGGTGCTGATCACAACACGTCTTTAAAACTACTCAAGCACGGTTACTAGTTTTCTAAACTATTTACTTCGGATGACAATTGGTACGTTCGCCCATAAGCATCTCTTGTTAGCAAACCAAAATCTACTAATGCGCGTCTTAGCAATGGATAGTCCGCATAATCGGACCAACGCCGCAATACTAAATTAACGTCCTGTTCATCGTACGTTTTATCACTGTCAAACTTACTGGCTAAATAAGCAATCACGTCACGCTTTTTATGGTATTTCGCTGGCCATTGTATCAAGACCCCATCGTCATTTAAATAGGCTGTAATCCCCTGTGTCATTTGTTCCCTCCCGTTTTTCTGCAATTCTAATATTAAGTTGTCTCTATTATAAACCTCATTAAATTTTAATTCTAGTAAAATCGACAAGCCCTGATTAGCGACTTGATTAATGCGTGCATGTGTCAAATTGCGTTGACACAATACTGGTTTAATAATAAAATTGCAATATAAAATATCATTTTCCTATTTAAGTTTATCTAACACCGACGCAATCCAGTGCGTTACTGCGTCTTGAAATGCTAAACGTTAAACATTTACCAAACATGTTAACTAGCCTTTAATCCCTAACATCACATGTGCTGAGCAACCACACTAAAAGGCTAAGGAGAGATTTTTTCATGGCGAAAAAGATTGTTGATGAGAATAGCAACACAGACATTCAAAAGAAGCCATTTTATAAGCGCGGTTGGTTTTGGACACTAGCGATCATTGTCGTGCTTGTGATTGCGGCAATTGGTCGAGCAGACGACAGCGCAAAAAAGGTTTCCTCTGAACATAAAACAACTTCTTCAGCTAAGGTCAACCACAAAACCTTCAAAGTTGGTGATACTGTCAAGGCAGATGGCGTTACGTTAAAACTCAATAAAGTGGACTATTATAACGGTAGTTCAATTTCAACACCAGATTCTGGCAAGATGTTTGTGATGGTGAATGTCACCATTACCAATGTTGATCGCAACAAAGTCAGCTACAATCCATTAGATTTCAAATTAGACGATAATGGCAACCAAACTGACCTAACAGAAATTGTGCTAGACGATAACGGTCACAAAGTCGTCGGTGATGATTTGAAGTACGGTGACCTGGCCAAGGGGGCTTCCGTTACTGGCACACTCGTCGGTCAAGCTGTCCAAACAGATAAGCTCAAGTTAATTTACACAGGATCACTATTCTCAAAGGATGAGAAAATTACCTTTGACCTCGACTAATCCTTTATGCCCTTTTGGGCGTACATATATAGGCTAACCACCACATTATGATCGCACACAGGAGATGATTATGACGACAGCAGTACAAGTTATTTTTCTATTATTTGGCGCCCTACTGATTGGCGCATCAAAAAAACCAAACCCACGCCAACTCTACCAAAAATATATTGGTTATGCATTGCTCATTATCGGACTGATTATTTTAGCATACCGACTATTTAGCTAACGCGGTTCACTCAGGCAACAACAAAAATCACCTAATCGATCATAAGACGTGATTTTTAGAAAGGTATATCATGCTATATTTAACAGTCAAATTCATCATGACGCTCATTTTTTGGTTCTTAATTTTCAATTTATTCAATTTTATTTTTGAAAAACAAAAAGAAACAAATTATGGTGTCGTCAAGTTCGTCAATCAATTACGTTCGACACAATATACCGTATTTATTTTAAGCGTATTGCTAATCGGCTTTATCTTGAACTGGTTCATCACACAGGGTGATTTTTATTACAAATGGCTGTTCATCTATTCAATCGTGCTCATATATTTGTTTTGTTTAAACAAATATCGAGATAAAAAGTAACTGTTCGACAGGATATTTTTTGCCATAAAAAAGGTGTTACAGTAAGTTTCTTTGAAACTTAATGCAACACCTCGAAATACTTAGTAGCGCTAGAGGGGATCGAACCCTCGATTTCGGCCTGAGAAGCCGACGTCTTAACCACTTGACCATAGCGCCATAACAAAATATAAGTATACCGAAAAAATGCTGCCCCGTCAACAATCAATCAAAAATTCTGACTCGTGCGATTAAGCTTGGCACTGATGACCAATATGACGCAACGCTTACCTTGGCAAGCGTCCGAATCATCAATCCTCATTTGGCCCTTGCCTTTACATTTAATGTTAAGTTCGCTACACTCAAAGTACCAATTGTATAATACGTTACTGAATCCTGATAGACAATTAGAAAATACGTCAAATGACATCGAAGAAACAAGTAAAAAATTCGTATCATTTTATATGACGAACGTTAAACCATACTTGCACATTTCGCCTATCAAATGCCACTTCAGATCGTCACATACGCAGTTAATATAAGGAGCACAGTATGATCCAACTGACCCAACTCACTAAAAAGTTCAACAGCAAATTAGCCGTTAACCAATTAAACATGACACTTGAGCCAGGTCAAGTAATGGGTTTAATCGGACAAAACGGTGCCGGTAAAACGACGACTTTCCGTATGATTCTTAACTTCATTACGCCGACTTCCGGCACGATCACTTGGGATAATCGTCCCATCACGCAACAAGATAAGCAACGTATTGGCTTTCTCCCTGAAGAGCGTGGCTTGTATCAAAAGTTAACGATTGAAGAGCAAATATTATATTTCGCTGAACTACACGGCATGCGACGGGCAGATGCCCGAACAGCACTAAGTGATTGGCTCAAAAGACTTGATGTTGTGGGAAAAGCAACGGACAAAGTGCAGTCCTTGTCAAAAGGTAATGCACAAAAAGTTCAAATGATTGCCTCGCTCATTTTTAATCCTGAATTTATCATTTTAGATGAGCCCTTTTCTGGTCTTGATCCTGTCAACACCAGCATTATGATGAACGAAATCATCCGGATGCGCGATCAAGGTGCCATGATTATTTTTTCAAGCCATGATATGGACAACGTCACAAAAATTTCAGACCAACTCACCATGCTTAAAAAAGGTGAAGTTATTCTACAAGGCGGCGTGCAAGAAATTCGTGAACAGTTTGGTCGGACAAAAATCTACGTTGAAGGGTCCTTCACACAAGCCGAGTTGGCCCAGTTATCAGGGGTTGTTAGTGTCACCCCACGCGGCGCAGGCTTTGACCTCGTTGTCACAGATGAAGCTGTGGGTCATGATATTTTCAACTATGTTACCCGAAACGGCTACATTCCGGCCTTCTCTCAACAACCCCCAACACTAGATGATATTTTCCGACAGGAGGTCGCTCACAATGCCTAATGGACTCATGATCGTCATTAAACAGACGTACCGTAATCATTTCAAATCTCGCGGTTATTGGCTCTTAGTCCTCTCGCCAATCATTTTTGCTGGTATTATTGCTGCGGTTGTCTTTGGCATTACAAAAATGCAAGGCAACACCACCCCAAATGTGGCAGTCGTCGGCAACCCTGCTGTACGCCAAGTCATGATTAAAAGCGAAAAAAACCTCGATCTGAAAGTATCACGTATAACAACACAAGCAGAAGCAAACAAATCACTCGACAAGCAAACCCTTGACGGTGTTCTCACTTTTAATGCTAATGGTGCCACACTCACGACACAGCCTAAAAGTAACAAAATCAATCAAGAGGCAATCAGCAGTGTCTTAGGTAATCTGGCCCGCACACAAAAAGCCGCCCAGTACGGTCTCACACCAGAACAGACCCAAGCATTGATACAGCCTTATCAGTTAAAGTCTGTCGTCAAGCAAGCTGACAACCGTACCACAAATGGTGATAATTCATCAATGGCCAACTACGGCATCGCTGTTGCCATTGGCGTGATCACAATGGTCGTCGTGATGTGGTATACCTCAATGATTGGCACAGAAATCGCCAACGAAAAGTCGTCACGTATTATGGAAACCTTGTTGGCTGCGACATCATCAAACATTCAATATTTCGGTAAAATCATTGGTATTTTTGCGCTAACGCTCACACATATGCTCCTTTACTTGGTTGCCGGTATCACTGCCTATATTATCTTTAAAAATAATGCAGCAGTTGCTGAGATTGCGCATAACTTCTCCGGTATCACTGTAGGATTTACTGTTTATGCTGTTTGCTTTATTTTAGTAGCCGTGGCCTTGTATCTCGTACTGACTGCAATCATTGCCTCCCTCGTTAATGATAATTCACAAGTTCAACAAGCTGTTGGTCCCGTGACGGTGCTGGCCATGATTGGTTATTTCTTTAGTTACTTTATGACTAACATGCCAAACAATATCGTGATTAAAATTTTAAGTTACGTCCCATTTATTTCACAAAGTATGATGCCTGTCCGCCTGGTTACCAAGGTCGAATCCTGGCCAGCTGCCATTGTGGCCCTGGCTTTGTCGGCCATTGCGCTAGTCCTTCTAGCTTGGTTTGGCCGTGGTATTTACGCGAAAAACGTCTTGTCATATAGTGATGACAAGATTATGGCGCAACTCATCCGAAATATCAAACACCGCGATTAAACTGAGGTTCTTATGACAACACCTTTCTTTCTCACCAATAAAAAATGGTATACCTTTGAAACCCGCACCACAGCGGATGGGATACCCTTTCAACGTTTTGAACTCACCAACAAAGCGACGCCAGAAGCGATTGCTAGCTTCAAAGCAACCATGATTGCCATCGGACCAGAGGGTCAAATCGAGCCGGATAATTTAAATCGCTTTCAACAAGCATTAGGCTATGCCGCACGCCGACACTATCTCTCAGAAGCACATGGGTTATCTGATAACGAATTAGCCCAAACACTGGCATTTATCAGTTATGCGATTCGCTCTTATCAACTACTCGATGATTCGCTGACACCACCCAATACACTCATTTTTAGCAAGCGTATTGCCACACTCTACCGGCAATTTTTGAAGCAACATCCCACCCGTATTGATGATCTCGACCTCAATGCATGGATCATTGCCCAAGACCAGCAACTGACACAATAAAAGCCTACGACAATTGTCGTAGGCTTTTTTGACTAGTCATACCAGCTGTCAGCGAGTTTTTTGTGTGACTTGAGCCAGTCAGCAGCCGCATCCTTCGGTGATTTACCATTCTGAATGGCTAACATGACACTTTCCATGTCATCTTTCGTCCAGTGGAAGTTATCCAAGACCTTTTCAAGTTTTGGGTTATCTTGTTTCAAACCTTTGCGGGTAAAGGTTTGAATATTTTCACCCTTACCCATTGTTTCCTTTGGATCAGCCAAATACTTCAAATGGTACTTACTAAACATCCAATGTGGTGACCAACCTGTCACAACAATATCTTTTTTAGCTTTGTAGGCCTTATCAAGTGCAATGGCCATCGCACCAGATGATGAACCTTGCAACTGCCACCCCTTCAAATTATCATAACTGTCCAATGTTTTTTGCGCACTAGCCATTTCACCAGCCCCAGGCTCAATCCCGGTAATGGTTTTATCCGCCTGATTAGATAAATCAGCAATTGAATTAGCCGCCATATAATCCGGCACGACTAATCCCGTTTTGGCACCGCGTAAGTTAGGGCCCAGCATGTCGACATCATTTTTAAATTTGTTATACAACACTTTATTCGTATATGGCAACCAAGCACTGACAGAAGCGTCAATTTGCCCCTTCGCGACAGATTGCCACAAAACAGCACTATCAAGCGGTGTCATGGTCACATTATAACCGTGTTGACGCAAAGATTCAGCTAACACGTTAGTTGACGCCACTTCCGAATCCCATTCCACATAACCAAGGTTCACGCGTTGGCCTGTCGCCTTCTGGGTTGTCATCACATTAATGGCACCGCCAGCAATCATAACAAGCACTGTGGCTAGAATCGTCCAGCGCTTCCAAGGTTTGGTTTCAGCCTTTTGACCTGGTTGTGTTGTTAACTTTTGGGTAAAGCGATCAATAATAATCGCCAGAATCACTAACCCAAGACCATTGACGAAACCTAAACCAATGTCAGCGTGTTGCACAGCTGACAAGACACCACGTCCTAAGCCAGGTGCCCCGATCATTGAGGCCGTCACAACCATTGACAAGGCCAACATAATCGTTTGGTTCGCACCAGCTAAGATCGTGTTACGCGCACTCGGCAATTCTAACTTGATTAACTTTTGCCAAGTTGTTGACCCAAAAGAATCAGCTGCTTCAACTAATGATACGGGGACTTGACGAATACCAAGATCCGTCATCCGCACCATTGGTGGCAAAGCAAAGATAATTGAGGCAAACACCCCTGGCACCACCCCAATTCCGAAGAATGCCACTGCCGGAATTAAGTAAACGAAACCGGGCATCGTTTGCATAAAGTCTAGAATTGGCTTCACAATGGCTGCTGTTTTTGGCGATTTAGCAGTTAGAATCCCCAATGGAATACCAATAACTAACGAAATAACCGAAGCCATGATAACCAATGTCAACGTACTCATCAAGTCTTCCCACAGATTTTGGTTGGCCACAATGGCTAAACCAAAAAGGGTAAACGCTGGGAAACCAATTTTTTTAGGTGTAGTTAAAATGGCAATTAACGTGATACCAGCAATCATTAGCGGCATTGGAATCGCAGTCAAGCCGTTGGTCAAGCCATCCATGACAGCTTGCCCGACGTGTTGCATGACATTAAATAAACCAGATAGATGATCGGTTAACCAGTTAACGCCCGCCGTCACCCAGTCTTCTAAGGGTAATTTAGGTATATTAAGCATGTTCGTCCTCTCCTTGTGTATCAGCTAACGCTTCCAAAACACCACCACGAATGATGACACCTTTGACCCGATTGCTGTCGTCAACAACCGCAACAGGGGTTTGGGCATCGTAAATGATTGGCATAATGTCCACAATTAACGTGTCTAATGAAACCGTTGGCATCTCAGAAACCACCTCAGTCAGTGGTGTTTTATCACGGCGCGCAGTCACAGCTGCATCAGATGACAAATAACCAAGGAGCTCACGGTTACGGTTGACGGCAACCAGACCAGAAACTTCTTCATCCGACATCTTACGCAACGCCACCGTTGGCCCATCGACAGTCAAGTTCGTCGTTAAGGCTGGAATCATAATACTTTCCGCTGTCAACACCTTTGTCCGATCAACGCCACCGATAAATGTTCGCACATAATCATTGGCTGGATTGGTCAAAATTTCTTCACCCGTACCGACTTGTTGCAACTGACCATCTTTCATAATGGCAATATGGTCACCAATGTGTAAGGCTTCATTCAAATCGTGCGTAATAAAGATAATGGTCTTGCGGACATTCGCCTGCAACTCCAATAGTTCTTCTTGCATTTCACCACGAACCAGTGGATCTAAGGCAGAAAACGCTTCATCCATCAATAAAATATCAGGATCATTGGTCAATGCACGAGCTAAACCTACACGTTGTTGCATCCCACCAGATAGTTGGGCTGGGTATTGATCTTTAAAACTCAGTAACTTCGCGTTATCTAAAGCTTTTTCGGCCCGTTGACGCCGTTCGGCCTTGTCAACACCCTGCACTTCTAGCCCGTATTCCGTATTTTCAAGCAACGTCCGATGGGGAAATAGCCCGAAATTTTGGAACACCATGCTCATCTTTTTACGTCGAATATCCAGCATTTGTTTCTTATTAAACTTCGTAATTTCTTGTCCATCAATAAAGAGCTGTCCATCCGTTGGTTCAATCAATCGATTGAGCAAACGAATCAAGGTTGATTTTCCGGAACCTGAAAGGCCCATAATCACGAAGATTTCGCCTTCTTCAATGGTCATGTTGATGTCATACACACCAACCGTACTCCCTGTCTTTTCGACAATCTCGTTCTTACTCTTATTTTGCTTCACCATCTTCAACGCCGCTTTTGGGCGTTTCCCAAATATTTTGGTTAGGTGCTTTATCTCGACTTTATTCGTCATGAAATCCTCCACTTCGTTTCAAATGAGCGTTTCTACCCATCTCCCATTGACTCTGTTTGCGATTTAACTTATACTTCAAAGTGACAACTTATTATAAAAACTAGATTGCCTCTCAAAGTGATGTCTTCTATTCTGTCACAAGTTGTCACTTTTGTCAAATGAGGTAACTTTTGGAGAGCCATATGCGAACAATTAGAGAACCACGTTATCGTAAAATCGCCTATCAAATTGCACAGAAAATCGCTGACAACGATTACCCCGTTGGTAGCAAGCTACATGCGCGTTCAACGCTATCCGTGGCCTTCGGTGTCTCGTCAGAAACGGCCCGAAAAGCGGTCAGTGTGCTCGCTGATTTGCAGATTGTGAAACCAATTCATGGTAGTGGGGTTGAAGTTTTATCTCGTGAACGCGCCAAGGCCTTTTTGAAGCAGTCGGAAACAACGTTTGATATTCAAGCCTTGCACGGCCAAATTAATGATCTGATCGCACAACAAAAACAAGATATTCACACATTAGAACAAACCTTATCGCGCCTATTTGACCAAACACAACGCGTCCAACGCCATCGTCATAGTCCATTGACGCCCTATGAACTTGAGTTACATGACGATAGTCCTAAGCTTGGCTTATCAGTCGGCAGTCTTAACCTCTGGCAAAGCACAGGTGCCACGTTGGTTGCCATCCTACATCATGATGAACTTATCGTCTCACCAGGGCCTTATGCGGTAATTGAACGGGGTGATACCTTGTATTTTGTCGGTAACGAAGCAGTCGTTGAGACAGTTTACAATTTCTTTTATCAAAAATAACATGCAAAAAAACGACAGTCGCCCTGTCGTTTTTTTATTGTCTTGACAACCAATCACCTTAATTGTAAACTTAAATAATTAAATAGGTTTACAAAGGAAAACACATGAAAATACAAAAGCTCACCCTCACCGTCATGATGATAGCCTTACTGATTGTCATGGCTTACCTGCCCGCCATCCCCGTTGGCTTGGTACCCATTGTCGTGCAAAATCTCGGCATTATGCTGGCTGGCGCACTCCTTGGTTGGCGTAACGGCGCACTCGCGATTATTGTCTGGCTCTTCATGGCCGCCATCGGGTTACCTGTCTTGGTTGGCGGAGCTGGCGGCTTCCCACACTTTTTCGGTGCAACAGCCGGTTATATTTGGTCTTATCCCGTTGCGGCTGCACTGATTGGGCTGAGCGTGCAGACCCTTGATCGTTTGAAAAAAACCAATTTTGTGACCTTATTACTCGTCATTTTAATTTTTGGTGCGGTGCTTGTTGATGTCAGCGGTGCAATTGGCTTGCATATTGTGACCCATATGCCGCTGCCACAGGCTTTGTTATTACAACTCACATATGTGCCAGGTGACTGTGCGAAGGCTGTTATTGCTACAGTAGTCACCCTGGCGTTACGGCGCCGCTTTCCCCAACTCACCCATGTTTAATATCTTAGGTATCGCAACTGATGCTGCTGGACGCTGCACACATTGGCATACTGAGGTCGATATTATTGCCAACAAATGCCAGCAGTGCCAGACTTACTACGCCTGCTATTTATGCCACAATACGCTGACAACGCATGAATTTGCCCCCGTTGCTTTGACGGCACTAAGTGTTCTTTGTGGTTCATGTGGGTTAGAGATGACAGGTAACGCCTATCTCACACAAACAACCTGTCCCCAGTGCCATCATGCCTTTAATCCACAATGCCATCTACATCAACAGATTTATTTTTGCTAAAATAAATGTATGACAACTGTAGAAAAATTATTGCATATTTTCGTCAACCATGCCGACGAATGGGTATCTGGTGAAACCATTGCCACTGATCTCCGCATTTCTCGTGCTGCCGTCTGGAAAGCCATCAATAAATTGACTGAAGCCGGCTTTATGATTGAAAGTCAGCGTGGTTTAGGTTACCGTTATATCCCCAATGAAAAAATGACCAGCACCGAAATCCAGCACCTCTTGGGCGTGCCAATGGCGATTCGCGTTTTTGATTCATTAGACTCTACCAATCGCTATGCTAAGCTGGCCTTAATAGATGAGACGCTCAACGCGCCGCTGGTAGTCATTTCAAACATTCAAACACACGGGGTTGGTCATTTAGGTCGTTCATTCTTTTCCCCTAGCCAAACAGGGCTTTATTTGAGTATTGCCTTGCCCCTGACTTTTCAAGATACTGTCAAACCACATTTATTGACGATTAGTACTGCCGTTGCTGTGGCGAAAAGTATCCGGACCCTCTTTGGGGTTGACCTACAGTATCAATGGCTGAATAACTTATATTTAAATCAGCAAAAAGTCGGCGGGATTCTCACTGAGGGCATCATGACCTTAGAAAGCCAAACTTTTTCGGGCTTGGTTGTTGGCATTGGGCTGAATCTCACCCCACCGCATACCACACAACCGCAACCAATGGGTGCAATTACACCAGAATTGACCTTGTCACGCAACGCAGTTGCCGCACAAATTATTCAAGACTTTTTCCAAATGTACGAACAATACCAATCTGGCATGTATTTACCAGCTTATCGGCGTCATTTGATTGGCTTAGGCGAAACAATAACGATCACCCAACCTGATCAAACGATTACCGGACAACTGTTACAAGTGACTGATGACGGTTATCTACAACTACAAACACCAACTGGTATTATTACGCTAACCAGTGGTGATCAACTATAAAAAGGACAGGTCAACAAGACCTGTCCTTTTTATTTAGCTTGCTGTTGTTCAGCAAGTGTGACTGTATTTTCTAATAGGGTCGCAATCGTCATTGGCCCAACACCACCAGGTACTGGGGTAATGTAGCTGGCAATACCTTGAACAGATGCAAAGTCAACATCCCCGACCGCTTTACCGTCAACATAATTCATACCGACATCAACGACAACAGCACCTTGTTTCAAATCGGCGCCGTTAATAAAGTTTGGCTTACCAACACCGACAACAACAATATCGGCATCTTTCAAATATCTTTTTAAGTCAGCGGCTGGTGTGTAACGATGTGCTAATGTCACCGTCGCATCCGCGTTATTGAGTAAAGCAAACATTGGGCGGCCAAAAAGTTGTGAACGACCAACGACCACTGCCTGCTTACCAAACGTTTCAATACCATAGTGATTAAGCAAGGTCATCACACCTTGCGGTGTTGCGGCAACGGTGTAATCCGCCAACGCATCTGCAAAGAGCATCCCCTGTACTGTGGCACCTAAACCATCAGCGTCTTTATGCGGGGCAACCGCTGAGAAAACTTCACGTTCTTTGACACCTTCAGCCAAAGGACTTTGGACTAAAATACCCGTAATGTTGTCATCCGCGTTCAATTCAGCCACCAATTGCAACACGCTTTCCATGGTTGCATTGGCGTCAGTTGGAATATCTTTTGTTTGAATGCCCAATGCCGCTGCTTTTTTAGATTTCATGCCAACATATAAACGACTCCCGTCATTTTGTGGGTCATAAATTACAGCCAGCGTTACTGGCTTATCCAGCTTCGCCACGCGTTCAGCAGTCTTGGCATTCGTGAGCTTTGCCACAGCTGCGCCATCAAGTATTTCAGTCATCAAAATGCTCCTTCGTTTGTCCGCACTTTTATGTTATATTTTTCTTAACAAAACTAAGTCATTGGAGTTTATTATGTCAGATCAACGGATTAGCTGGGATCAATATTTTATTGCCCAAGCCGCCATTTTATCAACACGTTCAACTTGTACCCGCTTGCATGTCGGGGCCGTTCTGGTCAAAAACAACCGAATTATCGCCAGTGGTTATAACGGAGCCGTTGCTGGCACCCCACACTGTACCGATGTTGGTGACTTAATCGTTGATGGGCATTGTATCCGCGCGGTTCATGCGGAACAAAATGCCCTGATGCAAGCCGCACAAATGGGTATTAGCGTCGCCGACGCGACGGTTTATGTCACCGATGTCCCCTGTGTTCATTGTACGAAGCTCTTATTACAAGCGGGCGTGTCAAAAATTAACTACATGCGTAACTATCGCAACGATTCTTTTGCTGAAGAACTTTTACAACAAAAGCAAGTACCGTTGCAACAAGTGCCCTTTTCACAAGAGACAGCCAATCAAATTGACTTATCGCGCTTCGTCACACATGAATGATCCAACATCAAAAACCTTGAATTATTTGTTAATAACGAACTATTTTCATTTTAGCATAATTTATCCGTTTAGAAAACGAATACTCGAAATACTTATCATAATCTAACTTAAGTCATTAAGTCACTGTTTTAATAGCGAAATAGCCAACTTACCTTTGCCCAAAAGCCCGTCACATCAAGCAAATCGCGATTTCCTCAGATACGAACAAACTTGCCAACCACGGTAAAATTCGTTAATATTTAAGATAGATGATTTTGAGAAAGGAACCGCGTAACGCCCCTGTTACGCGATCAATACGATGTCAAAAAATGAACAGCAATACCTTGATTTAGCACAAAAAATATTAGCTGAAGGTAACCTCAAAGGCGACCGTACTGGAACGGGTACGCACTCCCTCTTTGGTACGCAAATGCGCTTTGACTTACAAGAAGGCTTTCCACTTCTCACAACCAAGAAAGTTTTCTTTGGGTTAATTAAATCCGAACTACTCTGGTTTTTGCGTGGCGATAACAACATTCGTTTCCTATTGCAACATAACAACCACATTTGGGATGAGTGGGCCTTTAAAAACTGGGTAGAATCAAACGATTATACCGGTCCTGATATGACCAACTTTGGCCATCGCGCAGAAACTGACCCTGAATTTGCGGCCGTCTATCAAGCGCAAAAAGCGATTTTTGTCGACAAAATTTTAAACGACGACGCCTTCATGGAAAAATTTGGTTACGTAGGTGACGTCTATGGCAAGCTCTGGCGTGGTTGGGAAACGAGCAGTGTCACAGCTGGTACCGAGACTGTTGATCAAGTGGCGCGCTTAGTTGAAGAGATTAAAACAACGCCTGACTCTCGCCGCCTTATTTTGACAGCCTGGAATGCTGATACAACGCCGCAAGCCCCCTTGCCTTCATGCCACGTCTTGAGTCAATTCTATGTCGCTGATGGCAAATTAAGCCTTCAGTTGTATCAACGTTCAGGTGATTTCTTCTTGGGTGTGCCATTCAACATTGCGTCATATTCACTTTTGTTGCATATGATGGCCGCGCAAACCGGTTATGAAGTGGGTGACTTTGTGCACACAATCGGTGACACGCACATTTATAACAACCACGTGGATCAAATCACAGAACAACTCTCACGTCCGATGCACCCGCTACCAAAGTTATGGTTAAATCCGGACGTTAAATCAATTTTTGATTACACGATGGATGACATTAAGGTGCTTGATTATGAAAGTGAAGCCCCAATTAAGGCACCGGTCGCTGTTTAAGGCGTTATCGACCAACTGAAAGGACCTCATCATGAAAATTAGACCGTTGGAAAAAAGGGATTTACCTTATATTTATCAACAGGAGAATTCCCGAAAAGTCATGGCGCTATGGTTTCAAGAGGCTTATACGTCATTTGAAGAACTACAACTGCTCTATGAACGCCATATCTTAGATCAGACTGAGCGTCGGTTTGTCGTTGAAGATGACGACCAATTTATCGGCGTCGTCGAGTTAATGTATATCGACATGTTACATCGACATACCGAAATTCAAATTATTATTCATCCCGACCATCAAGGCCTTGGCTTTGCGCAATCAGCTATTCGTGCGGGCGTTGAATATGCTTTCCAAGTATTGAACATGCATAAGGTCTATCTGTACGTTGACGTGGCTAATGCCGCAGCCATCCATATCTACAAGAAGGTTGGCTTCAAAGAAGAAGGTATTTTACGCGAACACTTCTTTGCCGAAGGTCAATATCACGACAGTATGATGATGGGCATTTTGGCAAAAGAATTTACCACTAATTAGCAAAAAGACTGAACACCATATTGGTGTTCAGTCTTTTTTGTCAATCTTTACGGTATCGCATCCCAATAAAAAAACTTGTTCCTTAGGAAACAAGTTTGAGATTCAGAACTTCTCGGCGAACTGAATAATCGCAAACACTGAAAGCGTTTACAATACTATTATATCAATTTTTAATAAATGGTCAACCCGCTAAATACAATGCGTTTAGCCTTGGGCATCAATCATTTGTGACCCTAATTCAAAGTTATGTGAGTAGTCAACTGGGATGTCCACCACTACTGGTCCTTCAGATGCAAAGGCTTCATCAAGTACCGCATTCAGTTCATCTGGTGTGTTGACACGTAGCCCCTTGGCACCAAAACTTTCAGCATACTTCACCAAGTCGATGTTACCAAAATCAACACCGGCTGAGCGACCGTCATACTTCATTTCTTCTTGGAACTTGACCATGTCATAGTGGGCGTTGTCATTCCACACAATATGCACGGTGTTTAACTTCAAACGAACAGCAGTTTCTAATTCCATTGATGAGAAGAAGAAGCCACCATCACCAGAAACCGACACCGCCTTGGCATTTGGACGTAACATCGCTGCTGTCATGGCCCATGGCAAACCAACACCAAGTGTTTGCATCCCATTTGAAATCAAGAAGTGACGGGCAACGTATGACTTGAAGTGACGCGCCATCCAGATGTAGTGTGACCCAATATCAGTTGCCACAGTCATATCATCCGTCACATGCGCTTGGATTGCTTTAATGATGTTTAATGGATGGTTCAAATGGCCTTGCGCTGGCGTATAAGTTGGTTCGTCTGACGCACGCAAATCCGCCTTCAATGTCTTCAAAACAGCCTGACTATCAACAGGTAATTCATAACCAGCCACACGTTCTGTTAATAAGTCCAAGCTTTGACCCAAATCACCCACAAGTTGACGCTTTGGCATAAAGTTATTGTCGATTTGTACCGGTGTTGTATCCAACGCCACAATGTTCAAATCATTTTCTTTGTTCCAGTTACGTGGTTCGTATTCAATCGCATCATAACCGATCGTGATGACCAAGTCAGATTGCTTCAACAACTTGTCCCCTGTTTGGTTACGGAAGAAACCAATGCGGCCAAAGAATGTTTCTGGTTCCAATTCACGAGAAATAACCCCTGAACCTTGGAATGTTTCTACGACTGGTAGCGTTGTTTGCTTCAACAACTTGTGCAAAGCCGCAACTGTCTCATCGTCAGAACCACGTGCGCCAACCAACAAAACTGGTAACTTAGCTTGCTTGATTTGTTCAGCTAACCAATCCAAATCAGCTAAGGCTGCTGCCCCTTGCTTGGCATAAGGCATTGGTGGCAAGGCTTCAACTGACACGGGTGCATCATCCACATCTTGTGGTAATGAAACAAAGGCTGCCCCTTTTTTAGCGCCATTAGCAGCCGCAAAAGCGTTCGCAATAATTTCTGAAATGTTATTTGGATCTTGAATTTCTGAACTATAATTCGTAATTGGGGCAAACAGTGCCACTGAATTCGTTGATTGGTGCGTCAAACGATACAAGTCTTTACGTGGTACTTGACCACCAATAGCCACTACGGGGTCGCTTTCAGCACTTGCTGTCATCAAACCACTCACCAAGTTACCCACACCAGGACCTGATGTGACAATCGTGACACCTGGCTTACCGGTAATACGCGCAAAAGCTTGTGCCATAAAGACCGCATTTTGTTCGTGACGCGTCACAATTAATTTTGGCACTTTTTGACCAGAGGCTGGATGTTCCAACGTCGTAAAGAGACGATCAATCTTGGCACCGGGAATCCCGAAAACCAAATCAATCCCATGGTTCGTCAAGCTATCTGCAACAATATCTGCACCGTACTTTTGATCTGACATTTGATATCAAGGGTAATTAACGCGCTGACCGACACTTAAGCAAGACAAGCCGATCATTAACTACCCATTCCTCCATTTTTTTCAATAAGCCTATCATAGCACTTTTTAGCTGGTAATGGTCAAAAAAACTTTGTGAAATTCATCGTTATATCAATGTTCTTCCCTTCACAAACTCACAATTTGACCAAATAAAAAAAGTTATCCGAATTGGATAACTTTTACGTTTAATCACTAAATTCAAAGACAAAGTCTGAGTTATTGATGCGGACATCATCCCCATCTTTGGCCCCAGCAGCACGTAAGGCATCATCGACACCCATGTGACGCAATTGGCGACCAAAACGCATAATCGTGGCATCACGCTGAATGTTGGTCATCAAGAACAACTTTTCAACTTCAGCACCACCAACAACCCATTGCTCAGAATCTTCA
This sequence comes from Leuconostoc lactis, assembly GCF_007954625.1. Classification (NCBI taxonomy): domain Bacteria; kingdom Bacillati; phylum Bacillota; class Bacilli; order Lactobacillales; family Lactobacillaceae; genus Leuconostoc; species Leuconostoc lactis. Next base: position 224,717 of record NZ_CP042420.1, read on the forward strand.
TCCCATTCAATTGTAAAGTCATGCTTTTCTGGCTTAAACTCATACGTCTTTTCAGTCGGTGTGGCTTCAACGACTGGCCGATAACTTTCTGGTGCTGGTGCAGTCGCCAAAGTATCGGCCGTGACACGCATCAACTCCTGGACGCCATCACGCGTCAAAGCTGAGATTGGCATAATCTTTGGTTGTGTTGGTAAGCCTGAATCAGCAGCTACTTGTTCCCGGAATTTCACCAAATTATCGGCTGAATCCGGCATATCCATTTTAGTTGGCACAATAATGTGTGGTCGTGCCAAAATGGTTTCATCATATTGTTGTAATTCGTCAAGAATCTTACGGTATTGCGTATACGGATCCGTGCCTTCAATCCCTGACATGTCAACCAAGTGCAAGATGACCTTCGTTCGTTCAACGTGACGTAAGAATTGGAAACCTAACCCAACACCTTGAGCCGCGCCTTCAATCAATCCTGGTAAGTCCGCCATGACAAAGTCACGTTCATCTGGCAAACGCACCATCCCAATGTTGGGGGCTAACGTTGTAAAGTGATATGCGGCCACTTTTGGCTTCGCATTCGACACAACTGACAGCAACGTTGACTTACCCGCTGATGGGAAACCAACTAGCCCAACATCTGCCAAAACTCTTAATTCGAGCTTCAAATTCCGAACTTCACCTGGTTCACCGTTTTCTGATAATTCCGGTGCGGGGTTGGCTGGGGTGGCAAAATGAATATTACCACGGCCACCACGACCACCCTTGGCAACAACCAGTTCTTGTCCGTTTTCAAGCATATCGCCCAAAACTTCACCGGTATCGGCGTCTTTCACGATTGTACCCTGTGGGATTTTAATATAGCGGTCATCGGATGACGCACCTGTCATCCCCTTTGTGCCTCCATTACCACCTGGTTGTGCTTTAAAATGTCGGTTATAACGGAAGTCCATCAGAGTACGTAACCCTTCATCGACTTTCAAAATGATTGAGCCACCATGCCCACCATCACCACCAAAAGGCCCGCCCATTGCGACGAACTTTTCGTGACGGAAAGACACAATACCGTCTCCCCCTTTACCGGCTTTTACTTCAATTTCTGCTTGATCTACGAATGCCATAGTTTGATTGCGCGCAACTTGTTGCCTCACACACGACCGTCCAGCTGCAAAAGCCTGATTCGTGCGTGTCGTTGCGCCCCCCTTCTCCTTGTCTGCCTACCGAGGTAAGCTTGCGATATTTTAATACTCTAGTTTACCATAAAAAACAACTTCATGCGACTATTATGCCGTGACTCAGGCACCCGACTGCAAACTGAGGTGAATGACCCGTGCCAGTTTTTCATTAATACCAATGGCCTGTAAGTCAGCGATTGAAGCCGCGGCAATTTTTGGTAGTGACCCAAATTCACGCAAAAGTTTTTGCCGGGTCTTAGGCCCGACACCATCAATCCTATCAAGTCGTGACGCTAACGTGTTTTTACTGCGTAACTGTCGATGGAAACTGACGGCAAAACGGTGCACCTCTTCTTGTACCCGCTGAATTAAGAAGAACCCTTCAGATTGTTTGTCAAAGGTCACCACTTTTCCCGTATGGCCATCAATGAGATCAGCAGTCTTATGTTTATCATTTTTAACCATGGCCGCAATTGGAACATGCGTGAGGCCTAATTCATCTACCAGAACTTCTTTGGCAGCATTGAGCTGAATCTCGCCGCCATCCATTAAAATCAAATCGGGCATCTCGCCACCTTCTTTTAACAGACGGGAATAGCGCCGACGAATAACTTCTTGCGTTTCCGCCCATTCATCCGCATGATCAACAGACTTAATTTTATACTTCCGGTAGAGGTCCTTATTTGGCACACCATCTTCAAATACCACCATCGCACTCACAATTTCAACCCCTTGCGTATGTGAATGGTCAAAAGCTTCAATCCGATGGCCCATGGGAATATGCAAAGCATCGGTAATTTCACGCATGGCGCCTGTGGTTTTCTTTTCATTGAGTTGCATCAAGCGGAATTTTTCTTCTAGCGCAATGCGGGCGTTTTTTTGGGCTAAATCCAGCAAATCACGTTTTTCACCTCGTACTGGGATGCGAACGGGGACGCCCAATGCTTCAGTTAGTGCTGCGGTATCAATCCCTTTTGGTACTAGGACTTCGTTAGGCTTTTGAATGTTGCGCTGCGCATAAAATTGTTGAATAAAATTCATCATTTCTTCATCAGCGGAGCCAACGACCGAAAATGTTTGTTTAAACTGCCGGATTAGGCGGGCTTGCCGAAGGAAAAAGACCTCAACGGTCATCCAACCTTTATCCAAATGATAGTTGAACAAATCACGCGGCGTGGTATCTTTTGACAGCACTCGTTGACTTTCGACCGTTTCATCAATATATTTCAATTGATCCCGTAAATCAGCGGCTTGTTCAAAAGCTAACGCCTCTGCTGCGGCTGCCATTTTCTCAGCAATGGCTTTTTTAACGGCAGCCGTATCCCCATCCAAAAAACGTTTAATCTGGTCAACTTGGGCTGCGTATTCAGCCTCTGGTACTTCATGCCAACAAGCGCCCAAACATTGCCCCATATTATAGTACAAGCATGGCCGACCCTGAAAGCCGTTACAGCGGCGCAAGGGATAGTTTTTTTCCAAAAAACGTAATGTTTCTTGGGCTGCAAACACGTTAGGATAGGGGCCAAAATAAAAACCACCATCTTTTTTAACTTCATTAACCATGGCCATTTTGGGATCACGTTCTTTGGTAATTTTAATGTACGGATAGCCTGTGCCATACTTGAGTCGAATGTTGTAGTATGGCTTGTATTTTTTGATTAACTCATTTTCCAACAAAAAGGCTTCTTTGTCAGAATTGGTCACGATATAATCAAAATCCACAATATTTTGGACCAATTCAGCCGTTTTACCTGTGTGATCTTGCTTAAAGTAAGACCGGACGCGGTTTTTAAGGTTTTTGGCCTTCCCCACGTAGATAATTTTGCCACTCTGGTCTTTCATTTGATATGACCCAGGTTCTGCTGGCAGTAACGCGAGTTTTTGTTCAATGTGTTGTGATGGATTTGCTAACATAGTTTTATTATACCAAGCCACGCAAGCATTTTGGTCGAAAATAAAAACACGCGTTCGCGTGTTTCTCATTTTAATTATGCTTCATGTTGTAAGGCTGCACCAATAAAGTCATGGTACAAACCTTCTGGACGATCCGGACGTGAGAGGAATTCTGGATGGTACTGTGCTGCAACGAAGAAATCATTCTTTGGATATTCAATCACTTCCATCAAACGATTGTCTGGTGACGTTGCCGCAAAGACCATGCCCGCCTTTTCAAATTCGTCACGGAACTTTGTGTTAAATTCATAACGGTGACGGTGGCGTTGTTCAACTTCTTCAACATCGCCGTAAGCCTTGGCCGTTAATGTACCTTGCTTTAACATCGCTGGGTAAAGACCCAAACGCAATGTACCACCAAGGTTTTCCACGTTTTCTTGATCCTTCATCAAATCAATAATTGGTGCTTGCGTTTCTGGATTAAGTTCAGTTGAGTTCGCATCTTCATAGCCTAGAACATGGCGTGCAAATTCAACGGAAGCCAACTGCATGCCCAAGCAAACACCCAAGAACGGCGTGTTTGTTTCACGGGCAAAGCGAATCGCTTGAATTTTACCTTCAGTACCACGGGCACCAAAGCCACCAGGTACCATCACGCCATCGGCATCAGCTAACAATTCTTGCACGTTTTCAGCTGTCACCGTTTCTGACTTAATGTGGTTAATGTTCACTTCTGCATCTTGGGCGTAACCCGCATGCTTTAAGGCTTCATTAACTGAAATATACGCATCTGGCAAATCCGTATACTTGCCGACTAAGGCAATGTTAACTGTCTTCTTTGGATGCTTGATATGATCAACCATCGCTGTCCAAGCTGTCATGTCAGCCTTTGGCGCGTCAATCTTCAACTTTTCCAAGACGACATCATCCATGCCCTGCGCTTGCAAGTTCATTGGAATGTCATACAATGATTCCACGTCACGCGATTCAATCACCGCATTCGCATTAACATCCGTAAAGGTTGAAATCTTTTGCTTCAAGCTATCTTCTAGTGGTTCAGAAGTACGCAAGACGATCATATCAGGTTGAATACCCAATGACCGCAATTGCGCTACTGAATGTTGTGTTGGCTTTGTCTTCGCTTCACCAGCCGCTGTCAAGTAAACAATCAAGCTCGTGTGAATGTAAAAGACATTGTCGTTACCAAGATCTGACTTCATTTGACGCAAAGCTTCGATAAATGGCAAACTTTCAATATCACCAACTGTGCCACCAACTTCAACAATCACAACATCAGCGTCTGTTGATTCCGCAGCTTTTTTCATCTTATCTTTAATGGCATCGGTAATGTGCGGAATGACTTGCACTGTCCCACCATTATAGTCACCGCGACGTTCCTTAGCCAATACTTCTGAGTAAATGCGGCCCGTCGTCACGTTTGAATACATGTTCGTGTTAATATCCATGAAACGTTCATAGTGACCCATGTCCAAATCAGTTTCAAGACCATCACCCGTCACAAAGGTTTCACCGTGTTGGTAAGGTGACATTGTCCCTGGATCAATGTTGATATATGGGTCCAACTTTTGAATCGCTAATTTCAACCCACGATTCTTCAATAAGCGGCCAAGTGATGCCGCGACAATACCCTTTCCCAAAGATGACACAACACCACCTGTGACGAAAATGTACTTTACTTGTTTATCTGCCATGATGCCTCCTCATGATATAGCGCTGGGCGCTTGCAACGATTCAGGGGGTAAAAATAAAATAGAAAAGCCCCCAAGTTGAACTTGGGAGCTTTTAACGTCTGTCCCAATAAATGGGAGCCCTAATATATAATACAGAGTTCGGTTATATTTGTCAAACATTAACCTACTTTTTTTAAACCTATTTGCTTATGCTTTAACACGCTTGAAAACCGTGATGGTTTCCACATGCGTTGTTTGTGGGAATTGATCCAATGGTTGGACTGAGCCATCAATCTCAAACCCTTCAGCTAAAATTTGGACGGCATCACGCGCCAAAGTCGCTGGATTGCAGCTAATATAGACAAATGTTTCCGGTGCCATAGCGGCTACGGCGGAAATCAGTTCCGCTGTCAATCCCTTACGTGGTGGATCTACAAAGACAACGTTAGGCTTCAAGCCCTCAGCCGCCCAAGCCACCATTTGTTCTGGGGCATCAGCCGTGACAAAAGTCACGTTGTCAATTTGGTTGTTGCGCGCGTTTTGTTCCGCATCAGCTACCGCATTTTCAACGACTTCAACACCATAAACATGCTTCACCTTGTCAGCAATTGACAACGTAATGGTCCCAATACCAGAATAGGCATCGACAGCAATATCTGTTGGTTTCAAGCCAGCTTTTTCAGCTGCCAACATGTACAACGTGGCGGTTGTTTGTGGGTTTACTTGATAAAATGAGTTCGGTCCAATGACAAAATCTTTGCCCATCAATTGGTCGTGGATATCATCAGCGCCCCAAATGGTTTCATTCCATTGTCCCATGATCACATTGGTATCATCATGGTTAATGTTGTGGATAAAGCTCTTTAATTCAGGGAGTTTTGCCTGCAAACGTGTTGCAATTTCATCAGCTTGTGGCAAACGCTTGGTGTTCGTCACAATCACAACCATTAATTCGTGTGAGTAATAGCCGCGACGTGCCATAATATGGCGCACAACACCTTTTTTAGTTGTTTCGTCATAGGCTGATAACCCAAGATCACGTAAGATGTCACGCGTTACCGTCACAGCTTCGTCGACTTTCGGATCTTGAATGTAAAAGTCTTCCACAGGGACTAAGTTGTGTGACCCACGACGATAAAAACCAGTTTCCAAGCGGCCATTAATTTCTTGAACGGGCACCTGGGCCTTGTTACGATACTTGGTCGGATCAGTCATCCCAATGGTTGGGCTAACTGCCACGTCAATATTGACTTTTTTAAATAGCTGTTCGACTTGACGTTGCTTAAATTCAAGTTGTGCTTCATATTTCAAATTTGCCAACGGGGCAATCCCCGTTGTAATGGCGATTTGATTGGCATTTTGCACACGATTTGGTGATTCTTGCAGACGCTTAATCACACGCCCAAAGGCAAAATTCTTTTGCACTTTCGTGATGCCCAGACGCACAACTTCGCCTGGAATCGCATCGACAACAAAGATAGGGAAGTTATCAATTTTAACCACACCCATGCCTTGATAAGTAATGTCAACAACTTCCCCTTCAACTTCTTGGTTCTTGGTTACAGGGGCTTTTTGGGGGTAAACCCGATTGGCTTTTGCCATAGCATTTCGCTCACTTTCTTGTTGCGCCTTTTGATACGCACTTTAATGTCACATTATTTAACGTCGAGTTTTTCGACGTCCGCCATAAACTGTTGCTTTGTTTTGTCGGAAATAGTTGCCGCTTCTGGCATACCAGAACGGTTGGCCACAAACTCAATGTGTTGTTGGAGATCTGTGAATAACATCGGTGCATCCCCACCATATTCACCATCCAAGTTAACCTTCAATTGATCATCATCTAATGGCGTGATTTCAACTTTATTGGTCTTTTTATAAATCATTTGGGGATTATCCACATGCTTGCCACCATTTAACATTTGGGCAACCATTTGCAAAATTTGACCCAAGTTAGATTCTTTAATAATCAGTAACGTGAACTTACCATCGTCTAACTTCGCATCCGGCACAATCGATTCAAACCCGCCAACAGAATTCGTTAGCGCTAAGAAAATCATTGAAATCTTACCAGAATATTCACCATCATCATAGGTCACGCGGGCATTAACCGGCTTAATTCGGGTAATGAGCTCTGTCCCTTTCACCAAATAAGCTAAGTAACCATACAATGACTTCATCAATGATGGGACTGCATAAGTCACTTCACTAATTGTCCCCAAAGCGGCAATATTCATGAAATATTTGGTCTGACCAGCTTGGTCAATTTCTCCAATATCCATTTTAATGGTTTCATGCTGCAAAATCACTTTCGCGGCTTCCAAAGGTTCGTCACGTGGTAACTTCAACGCACGGGCGTAATCATTGGTTGTTCCTGCCGGAATCACCGCCATCATCGGCCGCTTTTCTAAAGGCGCCAAACCATTGACCACTTCATTAATCGTGCCATCGCCACCGGCAGCAACAATTAAATCAAACCCAGCCTCAGCAGCACGCTTAGCTTCTTTGGCTGCTGACATGGGTTCTGGCGTCGTTGCAAAGGCCGACGTTTCATACCCTGCTGATTCATAAACTTGCAAAATATCCAACATTTCACGTTTGATAGCCTCACGCCCAGATGTTGGGTTGTAGATAATTCTTGCTCTCATGTTTGCTTGTGCGTAAGTGTTATGAACACGTTACTTCACACGTTACCGTGCTAACACAATCCTTTCTTAAAAACTTATGTACACAGGCGAAAGCCTGTTATGACTGACGACCATAGTCGCCAGTTAGATATTGAGAATTAACGCTTGGCTAATTCTTCCAGTAATAATTTGTTCATGACAGTTGGATTTGCTTGACCCTTAGACATCTTCATCAATTGTCCAATCAAGAAGCCTGTTGCGCGGTCTTTACCACCCTTAAAGTCTTCAATTGACTGTGGGTTGGCATCCAAAACAGTTGTAATCCATTCTAATAAGACAGCTGGATCACTAATTTGAACCAAACCATGCTTCTTGGCAAATGCTTCTGGTTCTTCACCAGCCATGATAGCTTCAAACACTTGCTTGGCTTGCTTCGTTGAAATTGTCCCATCTTCAATCAAGCGAATCATGCCTGCCAAATGTTCTGGTGTTAATTGCGTTTCTGACAGTTCTACTTGGTGCTTGTTCATGTAAGCATTCACATCACCAATTAAGTAGTTGGCCGCACGCTTAGCGTCAGCGCCCGCAGCCACTGTCGCATCATAGAAATTAGCCATCGCCAATGTTTGCGTCAACACTTCAGCATCATAAGGTTCAATTCCCAAGTTTGTCACATAATCATGTTGCCGTTCAGCCGCAGATTTTGGCAATTCAGCTGCTACTTTGTCAATCCAAGCTTGGTCAATCACCACTGGTGCCAAATCAGGTTCTGGGAAATAACGGTAATCGTCAGCCCCTTCCTTGACACGCATCAAGATCGTTGACTTAGTTGGTTCATTATAACGTCGCGTTTCTTGTTGAATCACACCACCAGCCCGCAAAACTTCGGCTTGACGCTTTTCTTCAAAGTACAGGGCATTACGGACATAGTTGAATGAATTGATGTTCTTCATTTCGACTTTAGTCCCATAAGTATCAGAACCATATGGTCGCAATGAAATGTTGACATCGGCACGCATCTGTCCTTCTTGCATCTTGGCTTCAGAGATACCCGTAAACAAAATTGTTTGGCGGAGTTGTTCCAAATAGGCATACGCTTCTTCAGGTGATGAAATGTCTGCTTCTGACACAATTTCAATCAAAGGTGTGCCTTGACGATTCAAATCGACATAAGAATAACCATCCGTGCCATGGGTATTTTTACCGGCATCTTCTTCGACGTGTAATTCCTTAATACGAACACGCTTAACGCTACCGTCTTCAAGCTTCACATCCAAGTAGCCATTTGTTCCCAAAGGTGTCTGTGATTGGGTTGTCTGATAGGCCTTTGGATTATCAGGATAAAAGTAATTCTTACGATCCCAACGAATAAATGGTGAAATCGTCGCGTGGAGTGCCAAAGCCGCCCGCATCCCAAATTCTAATGCCCCTTTGTTGGCCACTGGCAAAACACCTGGATAACCAAAATCAATCACGTTGGTGTTTTCATTGGGTTCATCACCATAATGTACTGGTGATGGTGACATCAGCTTTGAGTTTGTCTGCATTTCAACGTGGACTTCAAGACCAATCGTTGTTTCAAAATTTCCTGTTCCCATAATTGTCATCCGTTCATCTGCTCTGCTAATCAGGTGAACGTTATTCCTCCCGCTTAGCTTAGTATGTCCTTTGCAATTGCTGGCTTTTGTTCAAACAAACGACTCGTTTGTTCAAAGGCATAACCAGTCTGGTAAACTGTTGCTTCATCAAATGGTCGGCCAATAATTTGCAAGCCAACCGGTAGGCCATCAACAAAACCAGCATTGACAGACATGCCAGGTAACCCAGCCAAGTTCACTGGAATAGTCAAGACATCCGCCAAATACATCGCTGTTGGATCATCCACTTCTTCGCCCAAACCATAAGCCACCGTTGGTGCCGTTGGCCCAACAATCACATCGTAATCGGCAAAGACCTTATTAAAGTCTTCAATCAACAATGTCCGAATTTTCGCTGCCTTCTTAAAGAACGCATCATACGCACCAGCTGACAGTGAGAATGTCCCAAGCATGATGCGACGCTTGACTTCATCCCCGAAGCCTTCTGAACGTGTCTTAATGTAAAGTTCTTCCAAGTTTTTCACGTCATCGGCACGGAAGCCGTAACGAACGCCATCATAACGTTGCAAGTTAGATGAGGCTTCAGAAGACATGATGATATAGTAAGCCGCAACACCATACTTTGTATGTGGCAAGCTGACTTCATCCACTGTTGCACCAAGTGCCTCAAGCTGGGCAATCGCTGCTTTAACGGTGCTAGCAACCTTTGGATCAATCCCTTCACCAAAGTATTCCTTTGGTACGGCAATTTTCAAGCCCTTGACATCACCCGTTAACTGCGCTGTGAAATCCGGTACTGCACGTTCTGATGACGTTGAGTCCTTCGCATCAAAACCAGAGATGGCATTTAAGACCAACGCATTATCTTTCACAGTACGTGTAAATGGTCCAACTTGGTCAAGTGATGACGCCATGGCAAACAAGCCCCAACGTGACACACGACCATAAGTTGGCTTTAAGCCAACAATCCCGTTAAACGCCGCTGGTTGACGGATTGATCCACCAGTATCTGACCCCAAAGCAAAGGGTACCAAACCAGCCGCAACCGCAGCTGCCGAACCACCAGATGAACCACCTGGTACTTTCGTTTGGTCCCACGCATTAGTCGTTGTCTTATAGTATGACGTTTCTGTTGAACCACCCATGGCAAATTCGTCCATGTTAGTCTTACCAACTGATACCGCCCCAACCGTCTTTAACTTATCCACAACTGTTGCGTTATAGACTGGCTTAAAACCTTCTAAAATATGTGACGCACCGGTCGTTTGAATGCCTTCCGTTGCCAAGTTATCCTTCAGTGCAAATGGGATACCAGCTAATGTTTGCGTGAAATCTTGTTTGTCATCCTCTGCTTGCGCTTGGAGTAACGCTGCTTCCGGATTTGTCATGATAAAGGCTTCAAGTTTGTCATCAACTTTGGCGATATTATCCAAAGCCCCTTGTACCAATTCGACCGCTGTCACGTCTTGCTTAACCAATTTGTCATGTAACGTGGTTAGGTCATTATCAAAAAAGTTAAAAGTCATGATTATTCTCCTTCGCCATCCAAAATTGCGGGCACCTTAATCAAACCGGCTGCAGATTCTGGTGCATTATCTACCAAGGCTTGCTTTTGATGCCAATTATCAGCCACATCTTGGCGCAAATGATTGACATTTTCTGTCACGGAATAAGTTGGTTCAACATCTGTTGTATCCACTTCTCCCAGTGTGTCAAAAATATTTAAGATATCTCCCAATTGTGTTGTAAATTGTTCTAATTCAGCATCATCAAATGCTAATTTAGCCAAATTAGCCACGTGAGCAACTTCTTCTTTTGAAATCGTTGTTTCAGACATTTACTTACTCCTTTAAACATGCGTCATGCTTTGCATTACGCTGCACAATCAACACTTCATATATACTTATTTATTCTACCATAACTCACGCTTTCCCTACGCTTGCATTTTAAGAATATAGGCGTATAATTAAATTTGTTGTATAAACAACATGACCAATCACTTTGTTTAACGTCTCACCGTCGTTTTACACAGTTATTGGCGACATTTTAGAAAGGTGGATATGATTATGGCCCTTACACAAGAACGTAAGAACGAAATCATCAAAGAATATGCTCGTCACGAAGGCGATACAGGTTCAGCTGAAGTACAAATCGCAGTTTTGACTGCTGATATTAACGAGTTGAATGCACACATGGCAGCTCACAAGCATGATTTCCACTCACAACGTGGTTTGATGAAGAAGATCGGTCGCCGTCGTAACTTACTACGTTACCTCCGCAACACTGATATTCAACGTTATCGTGAATTGATCCAACGCTTAGGTTTGCGTCGTTAATCTTTTTAGATTACATGAAAACCTCGTATCAAATTTAAGGAGAAAAGACATATGCCTGTTATTGAATCAGCAATTCAACGTGTTCGTCTTACGAAAAAGCAACACGATCGTAACGAACCACAAATCAGTGCTTACCGTACAGCTGTTAAGCGTTTTGAAAAAGCTGCTGCTGCCGGTCAAGACAATTTGGCAGAATTATACAAGACTGCTTCTTCTGCAATTGACCACGCCTACTCAAAGGGTTTGATCAAGAAGAACAAGGCTTCACGTGAAAAGTCACGTTTGGCAAAGTACGTCAAGTAATCAAAAAAACACCTTGGAAATTTTCCAAGGTGTTTTTTTATGCTGTTTTTAAGATAAATCGTTCAAATAACATTTCCGGATCTTGTGTGGTTGATTTTAATTTAATTTCGATCGCCACCATCCCCAGATAACCAGCGCGCAATGCCGGCAACGCATATTTTTTGAGCATGCCTTTAGCCAGTTTGACACGATAAGGATGCACACCTAGCGCCTTGCCAATATCTTGATCCGTGCCCGTCATCCCCGCAATCTGTAATAACAATCTAAACTGCCCCGTCAAAACGGCATTAATCCGCAGCGCTGGTTCACCATTCTGCAATAATTCTCGATAAATCGTCAACGCCTGTTTAACGCGTTGCGTCATCACAGCATCAACTAAATCAAATACCGTGGCTGTTAAGGTTTTGGGCACCAGCGCTGCGACAGCGTCTAATGAAATATGTTTATGATGGGTGGCATAAGCAACCAACTTAGGTAGCTCATTTTGCATGGCTGAATACTGGGCGTTCGTCCGAACTAAAAGTTCCTGCATAGCGTCCGCATCAATTTTATAAGCGCGTTGTTGTAATTGTTGCGTGATCGCTTGCCGGGCTTGATGTTCATTCAAAGCAGGCACATCAACCGTTTCTGCTGCCTGTAAAATAGCCTTGGTCACTTTTTTGCGTTTATCTATCTTTAAATCATTGATAAAAAAGACCACAATATTTTCAGTCACTGGCTGTGCTAATAACTGTAGTAAGCTTTTTTGGTCGTGATCTGAAATTTTCCCTTTGGCCGTTAAAAATTCCGGATTTTGAACAGTAATCACCCGTCGATTACCGAAAAACGGCATCGACATTGCGTCATTAAGCAGTTCATCTACACCCTGAACGGCCAAATCAAATTGACTATAATTCATCTCGACATCTTCTGGCTGAATGAGCGCTTTAAACGCACTATGGGCACGTTGACTTAATGCCGGTTCGTCACCGATGACAACATAAAAATTGGCTAAAGCATCATTTTGTATTTGTTGTTGTAATTGTTGCAGATTCATTTGGAAACTTAACCTCGAAACGCCCTTTTTCTCCGACATAACTGTATCTAATCATACCATTTGTTTGCGTGTTATAAATCGTTAGCCCGTTTTCTTGAATGGTTTTTAATGTTTCTAAATGCGGGTGATGATAACGATTTTCTCGTCCTGCAGAAATCAAGGCAACTTTCGGTTGCCAATGGCTAATAGCCACTGGATTAGTCGCTGTTTTTGAGCCATGATGGCCTAATTTTAGCATATCAACCCGCATATCAGGATATCGTGCGACAAGTTCGGCCTCGCCAGCTTGACCAAGATCACCAGCCGTTAAAATATTTTGACCACCAATCCGGCTAAATAACGCGATACTATCGTCATTTTCAGCATTCCCTTTGTGAAATGGATGTAAAATTTGACCTGGAAAATTTGATAACGATGTCCCAGCGGTAACTTCAACAACTTTAGCACGGCCTAGAAATGGTTGAATCTCTTGTTGAAAAGCGGTTTGTTGTGCCATACCAGCCGGTACTACCACGTATTTGACCACCATTTTTTCTAAAATCGCTTTGGCGTAGCCAATATGATCTAAATCATGATGAGTCAAGACTAAATAATCCACACGCCCAATACTTAAACTATGAAGATAGTTGACAATGACTGTTTCACCAACTGATCGTTGCCCTGACGCTTGTTGCCACGGTTGTTGTTGCCCAAATTGTGGCGCATCGCCCGTATCAATTAATGTCACCACCCGATTACCAGGTGTCCGGAGTAATGCGGCATCCCCTTGCCCAATATCAAACGTCGTGAATTCACCACGCAGCAGATACTTCATACTCATGATGCCTATCACCAAAAAAACAGCCCACGCCCCGCGCGCGACATAGGCTATTTTTTTATGTGTCACGAAACTGATGATAGCCAATATCAAGAGACAGATAATAAGCCACCACGGTAATTTCCCGATAATGAGTTGTCCAGGTAACTGCGCTAAACCATCTAACGTCCGTGCAAAAAACGCAATCACACCGTTCATACACCTAACGACCTCAACTAAAGGTTGTCCTAACCAGCCAATCAAGACACACGGCACAATCACAAGACTAAAAAGCGGAATAGCGGCCCAATTAGCCAATGTTTGTAGAAGGTGCCAGGTATATTGCTGTGGCGTAATTAACACAAAACTGACCATACTGAGCCACAAATTTGTTTGCCAAAAAGTTAACTGTCGCGTAAATAAGAGGCAAAAGGTCAACGCAAAAGAAAGCTGCCCGCCTAAAGTCAACAAAATGGCTGGTTGATAGAGGAGACTACCGAGTAAACTCATCGACCAGACGACTGGTTGCGCTAAGGCGCGGTAGCCAAACAAGCGGCTGAGACTAAAAAATCCCGCAATCACAGCACGCACCAATATGCCTGGTGCGCCCGCAAAAGCAAAGTACGCCAACAACACACCAGCCCCAAATACCGCTGTCAACTCTTGCGGACACCATAAACGACGTAACACGATTACTAATAGGGTCAAAAGATACGTCACTTGAAAACCAGATACACTAAAGAGATGAATCAGCCCCAATGTTTGTACGCCTGGATTTCGCTCATAAAGCGTTCGCGATGCTGTTCCCATAATCAACGCCTGGACATATTCGCCTAATGGCTGCGGTAAACGTTGAGCCGAAGCAATCCCTTGCGCGTGCCAACCGTGTAGTTGATCTACTAACTTTTGCCCGATTGATTGGGCTGTGGACTGGGTTAAGGTACACTGTGATAATGTTATTTGATGCGTAATATGCTGCGTCGCATAAAAGTCTTGCGCATCAAATTGATTAAAATTGGTTGCGGGCATCAAACGTTTCATTGCTCCTTGACCAGTAATATGAACCGGTTGCCGGATAGCTAGCCAGCGCTGTTGCGCTTGCTCAGATTTGACCTGATAGAAAAAAATAACGGTTTCGCCACTTTCATCAAGTTGACATTGCCCACGTACCGTTGCCCCATTAACCGTTATGTCATCTGGTAAAATCCGACCAGAAATGTGTGTCATGGCTGACGTCTCTTTGTTGGCTTGCTGTCTTAACATCTGCGCATCCCACATGAAATAACACAAAAAAGGCAGCCCAATACCGATAAATAACCCAAGCCGGTACACACTGGCATGCCGCCAGAATACGATCATGGCGAACAGACACAAAGTCATCGTCATGGCACTAAAACGATAAACACAACCACTCATCGCTGCAATATTGAGACTAACAATCAGAAAATCGCGGTTTTTCATCAGACTGTTAAGCTGTCCTTTAACGTCTCAAAACGTTTTTCTCCAATTCCAGAAACTGCCTTTAAGTCTGAAATTTGTTTAAAACCACCATTTGCTTCACGATAGGCAATAATTTGTTCAGCTTTCTTTTCACCAATACCTTCTAGCGTTTGGAGTTCAGCCACTGTGGCCGTGTTTAAATTAACCTTATCTTTTTGTGCTTGCGATGATGCTGTAGTAGGCTCACTTAAACGTTCCCCTTTTGTGGGAATATAAACCATTTGACCATCAGTTAACTTTTGTGCCAGATTGATCGTTAGTATTTCTGCTTGATCAGTCAAGCCACCAGCTTTAGCCACTGCTGCTTGTAGTCGTGGCTGTTGACTGACATCATAAACACCTGGCTGCTTTACCGTACCTTTAATATCAATTAATATTTTGGTCTCAGTATGTTCAACACGATTAACCTGTTTTTGATCAGCCTGTTTCTGATCAGCTGCATGGTTTGACACATGACTTGGCATTGTCTTACCTGCTGAGTCGTGACCAGCCGGCAACCGGCTGGCAAAAAACAACAGTAGGCCGCCTACAATGATCAAGATAAGCAGTAACCAGCGTTTCCCGTGGCTTAAAATAACCTTCACTTGTTCAAATTGTTCTAACATGCCACGCCCCCTGATACATCATACGATGTATCATTTGAAAGCACTAAAAAACACCTAACCGAAGTTAGGTGTTAGTTTGGCATGTAAGATTCGCTCTTACGGGCGACTACTGGTGGTGACACCAATAGCAAAGTCGCGTCACCTCAGTGCAAGCACTGTTAGTCATGGTGAGAAAATGGGGTTCCACAACCACCATTAACACCTGCATCTATCCGAGATTTGTGATTTAACACAGCAGGCCGCCTTCGGCGCTAATTTTTCAAGCGCTTCGACTCATCGCATATAATTATCATACCAGAGTATCAACGTGATGTCAACACTTTTTTCAAAAAAACTCAAAAATTTTCAACACAAATAACCTGTTATAATACCTTTATGATTAAATTGACGAAACTTGAAAAGCACATCATTATGACACAAGCAAACCCAACACATCACAGCTTGTCAGATATTTTAGTCCCCGACTTTGCCGGTGATACCAAACACGCACTGGCCCAATATGTAATTGATACCTATGATTTAGGTCATTTTGATGGTGTCAAAAATACGAGTGCACCACATATGCTAGATTTTACTTGTCGCTCAGAAAACCAGCAATTAATACGGATTACTGGTCGCATTACTTACCAGGCTTAATCCTCAGTAACTTCTGCCTCTTCAGCAGCTTGCTGTTCAACAATCACTTGCAGTTGTGCCGTAAACCATTGGGCGATTTTACTTTTCACACTATCGGGATCATCTTGATAAGCTGCCACCGAACTCGCCAAAGCAATTTTTAATTGTGACTGGCTCACCAGCGGATTTTCCACAATCATATAAAGATTCACGTCATTATCTGGTTTCTCTGGCCAGATTAGCTTTTTGAGCTGATTTGTATAGCGTTGGGGTAAGTTAATGACATTCGTTTCTAACGTTAAAGTCGTCCCACCCGCGGCAATACCGCCATTGATTGTGAGGGCTAAATGGATAAAGTTTGGATCAGCAATATGCGTATCGAGGGCATCAAATAGCGCATCTAACGCAATATCGTCCTGATCTGGCTGTGCCATAACCAAGGTGAATACTTGTGATTCGGTAATATTTTCTAATGCCCGTTCACCGGTGATTTCCATATTTTTGCTCCCAAAATTTTAATACTCATATCTTAACATAAAAAACGTCCTGGCTTGTGTCACCACAATTCTCCAGGACGTTTTTGTGTGATCACAGCTCACTTATGTGGCATGCGATCCCAGAAATCAGCTTTATTGACTTGGCGTGACCGTGCAATGCCCATAGCATGGGTCGGTACATCTGTTGTAATCGTTGAGCCAGCAGCCGTGATTGCTTCATCAGCAATTGTCACAGGCGCCACCAACTTCGTATTTGAACCAATAAAGGCCCGATCACCAACTGTGGTGTTAAACTTGTTCACCCCATCATAGTTCACAAAAATGGTACCAGCACCAATGTTAACGGATTCACCAACATCGGCATTCCCGATATAAGTGAGATGGCCTGCCTTAGTGTTGGCTGCTAGTTTGGCTTGTTTAACTTCCACGAAGTTACCCACGTGAACCGCATCACCTAGTTCAGCCTTTGGTCGTAGGTGAGCATAAGGTCCGATTGTCGTACGATCTGCCAAAACGGCCGATTCAATATGTGACGCTGTAATCACATTGTCATCACCAATTTGACTATCTTCAATCCGTGAACCTTGGGTAATCACATTATTTTGACCAATCGTCGTGTGCCCTAAAATCGTCACCCCACCTTCAACAATTGTATCTGCCCCGATGGTGACGTCAGCATCAATATAGGTGTTAGCAGGATCAATTAACTCAACACCTGCCACCATTAAGCGATGGTTAATTCGTTCATGCATCACCCGATTGGCAACAGCTAAGGCCACACGATCGTTAACACCCAGTGATTCCGTGAAATCATGCAACGTGTGCGCACCGATTTGGTGACCAGATTGGCGCAAAATATCCAACGTGTCCGGCAAGTAATATTCTCCTTGCGCGTTGTTATTTTTCACTTGTGATAACGCTTCAAACAGCAACTGATTATCAAACACATAAACGCCTGTATTAATTTCTTGAATACGACGTTCTGTGACACTGGCATCTTTTTGCTCAACAATCTTTAAAACTGTGTCGTCATCCGCACGCACAATACGCCCATAGCCAGTCGGATCATCGGCAATGGCGGTCAGCACGGTCACAGCATTTTTAGAGTTTTGGTGCGTTTGAACAAATTCAGCCAACGTTTCTGGTCGAAACATTGGTGTATCACCTGACATAATCAAGGTCACGCCATGATTATCGCCAAGCTTTGCTTGTGCTTGCTGCACCGCATGTCCTGTACCAAGTTGTTCTGTTTGCAGGACAAAATCACTGCGATCACCAACATGTGCCTGAACACTCTCTGCACCCACACCAATTACTGTAATTGGCTTACTTTGCGTTAACGGTGCCACCGCATCTAGGACCCAATCAATCATCGTCTTTCCGGCTACCCGATGCAATACTTTCGGTGTGGTTGACCGCATCCGTGAGCCGTGACCGGCTGCCAAAACTAATACATTTACATCATCATTCATGAAAAATTAAGCCTCGTGTTTATATATCTCTTCTAAGTAGTTACCAGCAGTCACCAAAATTGGTGCCCCGTTCTTCAGGTTCGTATCCACATGCAACAATGATGTGAAGCGATCCAACAACCGTGTTGCTGAACGACCTTCAGCAAAGACCGCCGTTCCAACGACAGTCCCGTCAAACTCACTGACCAACGTCTGCATCCCTTGAATCGTGCCGCCTGCCTTCATGAAGTCATCCACAATCAGCACCCGTGAACCCGTCCGTAATGAACGCCGCGACAATTCCATCTTTTCGACACGCTTAGATGAACCCGTCAAATAGTTCACTGACACAGTTGGCCCTTCGGTTACTTTCGCATCATCACGCACAATCACAAACGGCACATTGAGTTGTTCAGCGACCGCCTGAGCTAACGGCACACCCTTAGTTGCAGCAGTCATAACAGCATCAATATTTTCGCGTAAGTATTGCGTTGCAATTAAACGACCGGCTTGTCTTAAGATATCTGGCCGACCCAACAAATCAGACAAATAGACATAGCCACCTGGTAAAACACGCGTTTCATCATCAACATCTTGCCGAATTTGTTCAATAAATTCCTTGGCTTCCTCTTCCGTCATATAAGGGACAAAACGTGCCCCGCCAGCTGCACCAGGAACAGTTTCTAGTAAGCCAGTGCCCCGTTCTTGGAACGTCCGCTTGATAATTGAAAGATCCTCAGAAATGGAAGATTTTGCTGAATCATAACGTTTGGCAAAATAAGACAAAGAAATTAATGTCCGTGGGCGTTCAAGCATGTAACGTGCCATGTCAACCAGTCGATCAGAGCGGCGTGTTTTCATAATATATCGTTGTGCTAAAACAAACTTAGCACATATTCTCCTTTATTAATATTTAACAATAATTATAACATCAAAAACGATCCAATGTTCGGTATTTAGGCATTCTTTTTGAATTGCCACACCGAGGTCAAATAAATGATGACCTCAATCATGGCAATAAAGAAGCTCGTCGGCAAGTTGGTGAGATACGCCAACGTCAAACCAGCCCAAGTCCCAAACAACGCAAACACAATCGCCAGTCCCATCAAGCGTACCGTCGTTGTCACATAATACTTGGCACTCGCGGCTGGTAGCGTGACCAAAACAAAAATCAAAAGTGACCCAACGAGTTGTGATGAAATGCTGACAGACAGCGCAATCGTAATCAGAAAAATATAACGGACTGCTTTTTGACGACGGGTTTGCAAAAACATACCCGCTTCGTCAAAAGCGAGTTGCCGTAAGGCGCGATAATTAAACAATAACACCACGATGACAAAAACAGCCAACGCCAGCAACAACCATAAATCTTGCCGACTAATACCTAGCACTGAGCCAAATAAAATACCTGTCGCGGCCGTTGTACTCGTATGACCTAAGGCTAAAAAGAGAATCCCTAAACCAATGGCTAATGCCGATATGGCACTCGTGACATTATCGCGCTTCGTGTACCCGGACTCCAAGGCCCCAATAGCCAGCGAAGAAACGCTAGTTGCTGCCATCATCCCCAACAGGGCTGGCCAACCAACAAATAAACCAAAAGCCGCACCCGCAAAGGCAATTTCACTTAAACTATGCGTGAGAAAGGCATAATTTCGCGCCACGACAAACGTGCCAACGATCCCAGCAACAATACTAACGACTGTGCCAGCCATAAACGCATTTTGCATAAAATCATAATTGAACATCATGTACCTCATTTTCTTCATGCACGTGCGCTTCATGCATATGCGTCATTTGTTTCGTCAAGGCTTGCAAGGCTACTTTATCGCCCTGCGTCACCCGCCCATTTTCAAACAACAGATAGCCATCAGCAAATTGTGAAATCAACTTCAATTCATGCGTAATAAATAGAATGGTCAATTGCTGCTCTTTTTGTAACTGTTGCACGGTTTTAAGCAATTGTACCTTGTGTTCGTGATCCAAACTCGCAGTTGACTCATCAAGGATTAATAAATCAGGTTGTTGCACTAAAGCTTGCGCCACAAAGGCACGTTGCTTTTGACCACCGGAAACCAACCCCAACCGTTGGTCAGCAATTGCCAACAAATCCATCCGTGACAGCGCTGCCTGAATGGCTTGTTTTTCTTGGGTATTCCACCACAAACGCCAGCCACGATTAAAGGTCAAACCAACAAATTCGGAAATTTGCAAGGGATAGTCACGGGTAATATCTCGAAACTGTGGCACAAAGCCAATCCGCTTCGCTTGTCGTGATAATTGCCCAACAGTTTGGACATTTTGACCAATGAGCGCTTTCACAAAACTTGTCTTGCCCGCACCATTTTCACCCAAAATCGCCAAAAAACGGCCTGTCGGAATGTCGATATTTGCGTCTGAAAAAATAACTTTTTCACCATAACGCACGCCAAAATCTTTTGTTTCAATGATGCCCATTATTTTCCACCCTCTACTGGTTTTAGTGCTGCTTGTAATTGATTCACAAAATTCAGTTGCCAATCCCACACTTTTTCACCCGCTGGCAAAACTTGATTAAAAGTGATAATTGGTACCTGATATTGCGTCGCCAACTGCATCACCCGCTGATCATGGTCGGATTGATCTTGACTGGCGGTCAACACAAAGCGAATGGTGTGGTCCTGCATTTTTTTAGCTAACGTATCAAAATCAGCAGCCGTGGCAGATGCTAAATCTTGCTGTACTGGCTGATAACCAAGTTGGGTCATAAAGACCTGCTGTGCGTGATTTGTGGCTAAATACTGAACATTTTTTTCAGCCTGTAAACGCGCAATCCCATCGGCTAACGGTTGTGTTTGTGCCAATAACTGCTGACTTTGTCGAATATAAAAATCCCGATTTTGTGGATCCAAATCACTTAAAAGATCCGACAGGCGGGAAATTGTTTGCAAAATCACTTGGGGACTCAACCAGTAATTGTTAGCATCTGGTCCTTGAAAACTATCACTAGCGACTAAAATTTTAGAACGTAAATGTAATTTCTGCCGTTGTGTGAGTAGCGGGCTAGCATGATTATCGGTCAAGACAACTTCTGTACCCTTAAATTGTTTTAGTTGTTGCGGTGTCGCCAACTTACCGTCTAAAACGGTGACACGACCATCATCTGCGACAATCGCTTTAGCCAGCTGTTGGTAGGCAATCCGATCGGTAGCAATCTGAACTGGGCTATGTTTTGGTCCTGATGACGGTACCGTCATTTTTAAAATTATTAAACAGATCCCTAATGGAATCAACAGGAAGGTCAAAATGGCATAAAATGCTTGTTTGTTCATCGTAATATTTTCTCATCACTACAAAAAAAGCCCATACGGGCATTTTGTTTAATCGGCAAATGTAATGTTAATGTTATTGGTTAAGATGTCGGTATAACTATAGGATGCACGTTCAAAATTCGCATCCTCATCTAATTCCACGATAAACAGTGATGGAAAAGTCGACCGTAATACACCACTACGTTCAGTGATTTTCTTACGGCCAGCTTGAGCCACAACCGTCACTTCTTCTCCGACATGGGCATCAAGCTCAGTTTTGATGTCTTGTAAACTACTTGGCATTTTTATACCACCTTTCGTGAAAAACTTAACTCATTTTAGCACAAAACACGCGCAATTGCAAATTATACTGTATATTACATGGTAATAATCGAAAAAATATACGTTTATTGGGTTAACCCAACGGCGCGCAAAGCCAAATACAACTGCGTAAATTGGGTCAAATCAAGTCGTTCTGCACGAATAGATGGCGCAATATCAGTTGCTGCAAGGGCCGCTGTTATTTTTTCTTTTGTTTCAGCGTCTTTCCCGTAAGTTTGGATCATATTGTTCCACAGGCTCTTACGACGGTGTGAGAAGCTTCCTTTGATGACACCGAAAAGCCGTTCGGGCTGATCGACGACGATTTCTGGTGTATGTGGTGTGAGCTTCACAACGGCTGAATCGACATTTGGTGATGGGTTAAATGATGTTGCCGGTACATTAATAGCTAGTGTTGCTTGGGCAAAATAAGCGACCGTCAAAGTCAACACACCATATGCTTTTGTCCCAACCGCTGCATTTAAGCGATCAGCGACTTCGCGTTGCATCATCACGACAATATTATCCCACGCAATATTAGACCGCAGTAACTGCATCAAAATTGGTGTGGTGATGTAATAAGGCAAGTTGGCGACAACTTTCACCCGCGCCCCGACACCAAATTCAGTCGCAATCATTTGTGCAAGATCGACTTTTAAAATATCTTGTTCGACGACTGTCACATTATCATAGGGTTGCAACGTTTCCGCTAATACCGCCACCATTTGTGGGTCAATTTCAAACGCCAAAACGCGTTTGGCACGACGAGCAAGTTGTTCTGTCAATGCCCCAATTCCTGGGCCGATTTCAATCACATAATCATCTGCTGTAATTTCAGCAGTATCAACGATACCATGTAATACCGATAAATCCGTTAAAAAATTCTGTCCAAACTTTTTCTTAGCGTGTAGCCCATATTGTGTCAAAATCGCTTGGGTACGGGTTGGGTTTGCAATATCAATTGTCTCTGCCATGTTCTTGTGTCCTTTGTAGTGCTGCGCGTATTTGGTCTTGTGTAATGCCAAATTGATGCAAGCGTTTCATGAGTTGTTTACCGTTAGTATAGCCAATATGCAGGGCCTCACCAAGTATTTGCCGCTGTAACCGTGCCTGCGGACCGCTTAATAAACCGTGTTGTAACAGAAAATGTTGATCCACATCACTGGTTTGCGCCACTTTCGGTGTCATCACTTGTGCCAAAACGGCACGTAACACTGCCGGTTCGGCATGTTCGACCCCAAGCGACTTATGCGGATTATCTTTCGCAGCTCGAGCTGCAGCTTGTGTAATATAAGCCTGCTTAGCGTCAGGGACATGTGCCGACATGATTTGTCGAATTCGTTGCCCATTATAATCCGGATCGGTCAAAATAATGACACCACGGGTTTTAGCAGCGTGTTTAGCACGCATGATGGCGTCGGGTGTCACGGCACTGCCACCAGTTTCAATGGTGTCAGCAATCACTGCCCGAGCCAAATTTTGTGTATCGGACCGCCCCTCAACCACAATCATTTCATTGATTTTTGGTTTGTCAGTCATGATTTAAAAAAAGACGATGCGCATTGGTACGCGTAATTTCGGTCAATTCTTTAGGCGTCATATCAAGCGTTTCCGCTAATGAATCCAAGACATACTTCACGAAAGCAGGTTCGTTATCCTTACCTCGGAATGGGGTTGGCGCCAAATAAGGCGCATCTGTTTCAACAAGCAATCGTTCAAGCGGTACCGCTTTGGCCGCTTCGCGCACTTCTTCCGCTTTTTTAAAGGTCACAACACCACTAAATGAGATATGCATCCCCAAGTCAACAAACGCCAAAGCTTGTTCAGGCGTGCCAGAAAAACTATGCATCACACCTTTTGTCACGCCGCTAGCCTTCAACATGGCATACACGTCATCAAACGCATCACGGTTGTGGATAATAACAGGTAAATCATACTTTTTTGCCAAGGCAAGGTGCGTTTCAAATGCTTGCTTTTGGACATCGTGGGGTGCCGTTTCCCAATAATAGTCTAGGCCAGTTTCCCCAACACCAACCACCTTGTCTGCTTGCAATTGCGCTTCAAGCGTTTGGGCTGCTGCTGCATCAAAATCAACCGTATCTTCCGGTTGGAAACCTAATACAGCATAAATATTATCATGGGCTTGTGCAATTTCTAAGGCACGCGCGTTGCCCACTGCATCATAACCCACAATGTTCATTTCCATGACCCGGAATTCGTTGGCGCGGCCAATATAAGCTGGCACATCGTGAAACAACTTATCGTCATTGAGATGCGTATGTGTATCGTAACTGTCAGCCGGCGTTTTGGTTAAATCATAAATTGCCATTTTTTATTTGGACATCGTCCTGAAAGGATAACATCCTTTCCTCCATTCTTTTGTCGTCTCGTCATCATGACCCAATAATTGTTTTTAAGAAAAAAAGCCGCCAAGCGACTTTTAACGATCTAATCGACCTTGGGTGTATCAGTTGGCGCAAAATGCTTTAACAGCCCGTTAACAAACTTACGGTCATCTTCGTCAGCAAATGTTTTAGCCAAAATTAACGCTTCATCAATCGCTACCTTATAGGGTACCAGTTGATTGTTTAATTCATAAATGGCCAAGCGCAAAATCACAAGATCAGCTTTATTAATGCGATTAATTGCCCAACCGGTAGCCAAATGTGCCGTAATATGCGCATCAAGATCGGCTTTTGAACCCAAGACACCGTTAACAAGGCGTGGTAAATAATCATCGTAGTCCTTACCATCTAAAACGATCTCGTAAAGACTGTCAATGCTATTACTCGTAGGATCTTTTTCAAGGGCAAACAGCACCTGAAAAGCTGCTTGACGTGACTCATGTCGTGATAAATTCGCCATTAATCGGCCACCTCAGTTGTTTCTGTTTCACCAAATAGATTATCTGGATCAAATTGATTGGATACTTTTTCTGGGACAATCCCACTCACGTGGACATTCGTTTGCACAACGTTTAAGTCTGTCATTGATGTGATTTGAGATTGAATGGCATTTTGAATGTCAAGCGCAACCTTCGGCACAGCCACACCATATTGCAAAAACACATAGGCATCGATCATCAAACCGTCTTCAGTTTGTGTTAATTCAACACCCTTACCACGTGCATTTGAACCAAAGGCGTTCGTAAAGTGATCTGACAACTTACCACGCATTGAATAAACACCTGGCACTTCTTGCGTTGCAATTTGTGCAATCACTTCAATGACTTCTGGCGTCACTTGTGTTGTCCCCGCAACAGTATGTTGCGTTGCTAAAATAATATTCTTTGTAGCTTGCTTGCTACGCTTAATTTCTCTGGCCATGATGTCATCCTCGAAAATATTTTTTAAAATAAAAAGTTCCCCTAGGGAACTTTTTATCTGTGTTCCCTACAACACGCAGCCACTGGATAACATGACAACAATTGTGCCGTGTTAGCACCGTCAGCTTGTGTTAGTTCACACTTTGTAATTAGGCACGGCCCTTATATGAACCGTCTTCAGTATTAACAATGATTGTTTCACCTTCGTTAATAAAGTCAGGCACAGTAATTGTTGCCCCAGTTTCAACTGTTGCTGGCTTACCTGAACCAGTTGCTGTCGCACCCTTGATGCCTGGTTGTGTTTCCGTCACCTTCAAAGCAACTGTTGATGGCAATTCAGCACCCAAAATTTCGTTACCAAACATTGTGATCTTAACTTCCATACCTTCAAGCAAGAACTTCAAAGCAGCTTCGATCTTGTCATCTGGCAAGTTAATTTGTTCGTAAGTTTCAACATCCATGAAGACACGACCATTGTTTTCAGCAAACAAGTAAGACATTGGACGTGTTGTGATATCAGCTTGTTCGAACTTATCACCAGGACGGAAAGTCACTTCGTTCACGGCACCTGTACGCAAGTTCTTCAACTTTGAGCGGACAAATGCGCCACCCTTTCCTGGCTTAACGTGTTGGAAATCCAAAACGCGCCAAATTGAGTTTGAATACTCAATTGTCAAACCATTCTTTAAATCATTCATGCCAATTGCCATGATCAATATCCTCTTTTATAAATAATTTAGTTTATTATACCAGAAAACCGTCTATGATGCAGTCTTCATACAAAACAAAATTTTACCACAATTATCGTGATTCCTCAATGTTTTTCCCATTGAGTGCCGGTTTCATAATTAAATCATCAAATCGATGAATGTCTTTTAACAAGTCACGTGATTCTTCGAGACCAAATGCTTCAATCCACGCCTTACCACGAGCCCGTACGCGCTTGGTAATTTCTGCCTCGATACGCTGCCCTTCTGGCGTTAAGGATAAGAGGATCCGCCGCCGATCTTTTTCATCTGGCGTTTGGACAACAAAACCCAACGTCAAAATCGGCTTCAATTGGCGGCCAACGGCGCCTTTTGTCACATCACGTTCTGCGGCAATTTCTGTTAATGTCAGTGGCGTTTCGCTGCGCGCAATTGATGCCATAATCAACCACTGCTCAAAAGACAACCCGTATTCACGCATTGGCTGTGAGAGCATTGTTTCCATGTGTTTTAGCGATGACATGTAAACCCGAATAAAATCGGCTAACATTGTATATTCTGGCATATGATCTCCCTTGTTTCATACCTTTAAATGGTACCAAGATAGCGCAACGCATCGTCAACACTGTTGTATAACCGCACCGCCGCTAAATCCGTTGGTACAGCAAAATCAGCCGTCACACTATCTGCGATCCAATCCCACAAATGGTCATAGTAACCATTCACATTTAATAGTACGAGTGGTTTGTGATGTAAGCCAATTCTTGCCCAACTCAACACTTGCGCTAATTCTTCAAGTGTGCCAAATCCACCCGGTAAAACAATAAACGCATCAGCAAGTGACATCAGTAATTCTTTCCGTTCAGACATTGTCTCAACGGTTATCAACTGTGTAATGTCAGCAGCCGGTATCGTTTCTTCTGCTAAGTTACGTGGCGACACACCAATAACTTGGCCGCCATGTGCCATCACGGCACGAGCCGTAACACCCATCAGGCCGTCTCGCCCACCTCCGTAAACGAGTGTGAGCTGTTGTTGGGCGAGTGCTTCTCCCAACGTCGCTGCAATTGTTGTAAATTCTGGATCTGCGCCAAGTTGCGATCCCATAAAAACTGTAATCGATTTGACTGACATTTCTTTGTTCCCCTACATCAATTTAACAATGATAATGGGAATAATCAAGTAATAAGGCCGACAACATTCCCGTTTTCGCATGCTATGTGGTACACTATAATATAGGTTTTCGTTCGTGACAAATTAAAAAATTAACGATATTTTGGAGGCATTATGATTTACAAAGTTTATTACCAGGAACATCCTGAACGCAATCCCAAGCGTGAAACAACCCTTTCACTCTACTTGTCGGCAGAAAGCTTGCCACAAGCACGGGAAATTATTGAAGACAACACCAACTACAACGTTGAATTTATCGAAGAACTTTCAGATAAGGCATTGACTTACGAAAAAGCTAACCCAAACTTCGAAATCACAACATTCTAAACTATGACATATTCTGTAGATATTAAACCAAACGAAGTCGGCGTTTATGCGCTAGGCGGTTTAGGCGAGATCGGTAAGAATACGTATGGTATTGAGTATCAAGATGAAATCATCGTTGTTGACGCGGGTATTAAGTTCCCCGAAGATGAACTACTTGGTATCGATTACGTTATTCCCGACTATACTTATTTAGTCGATAATATCGATCGCGTGAAAGCACTGGTTATCACCCACGGACACGAAGACCATATCGGTGCAATCGCCTACTTTTTACAAGCTGTTAACGTCCCAGTTTACGCTGGTCCACTGGCAATGGCTTTAATTAAGAACAAGCTCGAAGAAAAACAACTCCTCAACCGCGTCGAACTACACGAAATTACGGATGGGTCAGTCCTTGAATTTGATAAATTAAGTGTCGAATTCTTCCGGACAACCCACTCAATTCCTGATGTATTCGGTGTTGCGGTGCACACACCAGTCGGGACAATTGTTGAAACCGGTGATTTCAAGTTCGATCTCACCCCAACAACAAAGCAGCCACCTAACCTGTGGTCAATGGCCCGTCTTGGGGAAAAAGGCGTCTTACTCATGATGAGTGATTCAACCAACGCTGAACGTCCTGAATGGACGAAGTCAGAAGCTTGGGTTGCCAAATCCGTTAACCGTATTTTTGACAAAATTACGAAGGGTCGTATCATTTTTGCGACCTTCGCTTCAAATATGAACCGTGTCCGTATGGCAACTGATGCGGCAATTGCCCATGGGCGTAAGATTGCTGTCTTTGGTCGTTCAATGGAATCAGCTGTTAACAATGGTCGTGCTTTAGGGTACTTAAACATTCCTGATGACATGCTGGTTGAGCAATCTGAGATTAAGCATATTCCTGATGAAGAACTGTTGATTTTATCAACCGGTTCACAAGGTGAACCTATGGCCGCTTTGGCTCGCAT
This sequence comes from Leuconostoc lactis, assembly GCF_007954625.1. Taxonomy (NCBI): domain Bacteria; kingdom Bacillati; phylum Bacillota; class Bacilli; order Lactobacillales; family Lactobacillaceae; genus Leuconostoc; species Leuconostoc lactis. Next base: position 252,921 of record NZ_CP042420.1, read on the forward strand.
TGCTGAAGGCACGCACAAGCAAATTCGCTTGAAGCCAAACGACAACGTTATTTTCTCATCATCCCCTATTCCGGGTAACACCGCTTCGGTCAATGAAGTGATTAATAAGCTGGAAGAAGGCGGTGCCAATGTTATTTATGGTAAGGTCAACAACATTCATACTTCTGGTCACGGTGGCCAAGAAGAAGAAAAGTTGATGTTAGCCCTCATGAAGCCAAAGTTCTTCATGCCCGTGCACGGGGAATATCGCATGTTGAAAGTTCATGCCTCATTGGCACACGAACTAGATATCCCCGAAGATCATACCTTTATTTTGGAAAACGGTGATGTCTTAGCGCTTGATGGTGAAAATGCCCGGATTGCGGGTCATTTTCCTGGCGAAGATACTTACATTGATGGTTCAGGTATCGGTGATATCGGATCAGTTGTCCTTCATGATCGCCAAAAGCTCTCACAAGATGGTTTGGTCGTGGTCACGGCTACTATCGATTTGAAGAAAAAAGAAATTCTTTCTGGCCCAGATATTTTGTCACGCGGCTTTGTTTACATGCGTGAGTCTGGTGATTTAATTAATGAAGGCCGTCGGATTATTTTTGGCACGATGCGTCGTGTGATGAATAACGCTAATGCAACTGAAGCTGATATTCGTCAAGCAGTCATTGATGACTTATCACGTTTCTTGTATCGTGAAACAGCACGTAAGCCAATGATTTTACCAATGTTGATTATGGTCTAATGACAAAAACACCCCCTGTGGGTGTTTTTTTGTTGCCTTGACGCAATAAATACCGAACATTATTTTCTTTTATTCAGAGGTCAACGTATAAAACTTGACATTAACATTTTTAAACCGTGCCCAATATGCTAGAATAGTAGAAGTACAATATGAAGGAGCCATCATGACACAACGAAAAATCCCTACGATTATGGGTACGCAACACCCCGATAATGCGAATGCACCTTTCTGGGATGCATCCCAACAACCTTTTATCAGCGCCTATCGCGAAATGAACGAAGCTTTTGAAAATTTCAGTGAATTAAATGTTGATGAATACATGTGGGATTGGGAAGGTAAGCACGCCGATGCTGCCGTCATTGATCGCCTATTTAGCACCGAATATGATTACTTTAAGAACCAACAAATTGGTCGTGATAAATTCTTAACATTCCGCTTCCCAAATATCTGGGAAGAAAAAGGCTATAACTTGATGCAGGCAATGACTGCCATCTTAAGCTCAGAAGACTTCGCACATGATTTAGGCTTTGAACAACGGCCACTATTTGAAGCCATTTTGCCAATGGCACAACGCGCTGATCAATTGCTGAAGATGCAGGTTTTGTTTGAAAAGCTAGCCAACTTTAAGTCAGTTGAGTTTACTCGTTCAGATAAAAATACCCCTTATATTGAAATTATTCCCCTATTTGAAGACTTCGATACCCAACTTCACGCACCAGAAATTTTGAAAGAATATCTCAAGTTGCATGAAGAACATTTTGGATTCCGACCAAAATATATGCGTGTGTTCCTTGCCGGATCTGATTCAGCGTTGACGGCTGGGTTCATGAGCTCAATTACGGGTAACAAGCTGGCAATTGCCCGCTTACATGAATTTGCCCGTGAAGAAAACATTGAAATTTATCCAATTTCTGGGACTGGCTCAGCAATTTTCCGTGGCGGTTTGTCACCACACCGTATTGACCGTTATGTCAAAGAATTCCCTGGTGTCCGTACAGCAACCGTTCAGTCTGCTTTCCGCTACGATTTCCCAATTGCTGATGTCCAACAAGCGATTGCTGAATTAAAAGAAAAGTTGCCGACGGCTGAACCATTACAGATTTCAGCCGCCGACCAAAAAGTCTTAGCCGAAGTGGCCGAAGAATCAGCTGAATTCTATGCCCATACATTAGATCAACTGGTGCCTGATATGCAACCAATTTTCAAGGCCTTCCCTAAGCGTCGTGATCGCCGCCAACACGTTGGTGTCTTAGGCTACTCACGTTCTGTTGACGGTATCGAATTACCCCGTGCCATCAACTTTACCGGTGCCTTTTATTCAATCGGTGTGCCACCAGAATTCATCGGCTTCGGTCGGGCCCTTGAAAACTTAAACGCTGATCATCTGTCAGCGTTTGTCCGGAATTACCCAAGTATGAAGGACGATTTCCGTGAACTCGCTCGCTTTGTTAATCTCGATGCGCTCGCAATCTTGAAGACACAAAGCCCCGCTTGGGCAGATGTTGAACGCGACATTATGATTGTCAAAGATATTTTTGATCTTGAGATTGGTCCTAAAACCCGTGAAGAACAACAACATGCAGAAATCGCTTTGCAAGTTGTTCAAATTAAAGAAGGGGCGCCAATTGCCATTACAGCTTTAATTAACCGTATGGCGCAACTCCGCCACTTCTTAGGATAATGACCACACATAGCCCTTCAGGGCTTTTTTGTTACAATAAAACTAGTTTTTATCGAAAGAATAACTATCATGCCAAACTTTTACGTGATTCACAATCCTCAGGCTGGTAACCAAGCACATGGCGATATTATCAGTCAAATTAAACAACTACGCCCCATCGCACGCTGGTACGACACCCAATATGCTGGCCATGCGGTCAAATTGGCAAAAAACATTGCTAGCACGGTCACAGACCCTGAAGCGGTTGTTTTAGCAATCGGTGGTGATGGCACCCTAAACGAGGTGTTAAACGGCTTAATACAAGCCCAACGGCCACACCCCATCCCCTTAGCCTATATTCCGCTTGGGTCGGGTAATGACTTTGCCCGAGCAGCCCACTTAGGAACAGCCAGTGAGGCGCTGCACCATCTTAAACAGACAACCCAAGCACAGCAACTGAATGTTGGGCGCATGACAGATGACGGTCTTTATCACACAACGCGGTATTTCATTAACAATCTGGGGATTGGGTTTGATGCGTTAGTGGTCGATCACACCAACCAATCACCTTGGAAAAAACGGCTTAACCGTTTGGGCTTAGGAAAATTTAGTTACCTGGCTACAACTTTAGCCGCTTTTTTCCAACAACAAGCTTTCCAAATGACTGTCATGACTGGCGATCAGTATCAGCAATTTACCCAAGCTTTTCTGGTCACCATTACCAACCAGCCCTTTTTTGGTGGTGGGATTGCCCTACTCCCAACGGCTGACTTAACCCAAGAGCGGCTCGACCTCGTCATCGCCAAAAAAATGTCATTTTTCCAGTTTCTAAAATTATTTATGGCCTTAAAAAAGGATGGCAGCCATCTCGATAATTCAAACGTGACAACGATTCCACTCCAACATGGCACACAAATTTACGTCCGTGACATGCAACCTGGCCAAGTTGACGGTGAAACTTTGCAACCTAGTACTTTTGGCCTGACCATTGATTATCAGTCCTATCCATTTTGGCTCTAAAAAAGCGTTATCTCTATTAAAAATAGAGATAACGCTTTTTATCTTAATTAAATCGTCCTAGACGTTCCGCTTGGTTTGTCACACTGACAATTAATTTCCGCGATATCAAATGTTCACTGGCTTGAATGACCAAATCTTCTTGGTAAATAATGGCCGCAATGGCACTGACAACAGTTGGGACAATACTGTTCGCGTGACCATGCATGAAGGCATTTTTCATCGCTTCAGTATAGTTATGGCTGTTTAATAACGACCAAATAATCGCTTCCAATGTGTTGGCACTGCGACCATCTAACACGATATTGCCGACCGGAATATTGGCAAAGTCCGGTAAATTAAGTTCTTCAAATGCATTTAATTCTGATTCAAACACCTTATGGCGAGAATAATATTCAAAGCCAAAGGCCAAGCCATTTTCCACCGCATCTCGAATGGGCTGTTTTTCAAGAATCTGGCTCACAATTAGGCTTAACATACCCACACTCACCAAGGCGCCTTCCGCATTATGCGTTAGGCCCGCAATACGATGCAAGGTTAACATGGCTGATTCATCATTAATAAACGACACACCGTATTCATGATGTAAATATAACGCAACCGGTAACATTCGGACTAAAATATCTTCACTATCCGCCACGTCTTCTAAAATACCAGAAGCCAAAGTGTCCCGATTTTTACTGTAATTATCCATCGCCTTTTTGGTGACGACATCAATGCGTTGACGTGTTCTTTCGGGTGCAAATTGGCGCTTTTTATACCAATTTTGGAAATGATTCATCACATCAGTTAACTGGTAGCCACGTGACAAACTCGCAACGGTCGTCAATGACAAACTCGTGTGTGACCCCCAGCGCAGCTCTTGTTTAAACTGTGTTGGATCAGACAGTAATGCGCCTTGTTCACTGTTTGATAGCAGGGTCATACTTTCACCAACCGCGATACCAAACATTAAAAATTGAATTGTTGCTTGCTTTTTAGCCATACCTTATTCTAACATATTCAAAATACCAGCATTTACATCAATGCTTTAATCTTGTCGACTTGATCCAATGCTTCCCAAGGTAAATCAATATCTGTTCGGCCAAAGTGACCAAACGCAGCTGTTTGCTTGTAAATTGGGCGACGGAGATCTAAATGATTGATGATCGCCAAAGGTCGGAAATCAAAGAGTTGTGCCGTAATGTCACGAATCTTGTCTTCATCAATTTTAGCTGTGCCAAAGGTTTCAATGTTTAATGACACGGGTTGTGCCACACCAATTGCGTAAGCAACTTGCAATTCTAACTTATCAGCGACACCAGCAGCTACTAGATTTTTAGCCACATAACGCGCAAAATAAGCAGCTGAGCGATCGACCTTGGTCGCATCCTTACCAGAAAATGCGCCACCACCATGATGGGCCGCCCCACCATAAGTATCAACAATAATCTTACGACCTGTCAAACCAGAATCTGCTTGTGGGCCACCAAGAACGAAACGGCCAGATGGGTTAATATAGTAAACCGTTTCATCGTCGACCAAATCTTGTGGCAAAACAGCATCAATGACTAACCGACGGACATCTTCTCGTAGTTGGTCCAAAGTAACTGTCTCATCGTGTTGTGTTGACAAAACGACTGCTGCAATCCGCGTCACTTGGTTGTTATCATCAAGTTCCACACTGACTTCAGCCTTAGCATCTGGGCGCAAGTAACTTAACGTGCCAGCTTCACGGACATCACGAATTTGACGCATTAAACGGTGTGATAAGGCCAAAGTCAACGGTAAATAACTATCCGTTTCGTTGGTGGCATACCCAAAGACCATGCCTTGATCCCCAGCCCCTAATTGTTCTGGATCATCATCGGCGCTGTCAACCGCTTGGGCGATATCACCTGATTGTTCCACGATGCGGTTAGAAACGTTCACGGAATCTGCGGTAAAGCCAAGTTCCGCTTGGTTATACCCAATTTCACGAATGGTATCCATCGCGATTTGGCGCACATTCACGTAAGCAGATGTTGATAATTCGCCGAAAATTGAGACGTCGCCTGTTGATGTTGTCACTTCGACGGCTGAGCGCGCATAAGGATCTTGCGCTAAAACAGCATCCAAAATCGCATCGGCAATTTGATCGGCAATCTTATCGGGATGCCCAGCTGAAACGGATTCTGAGGTAAAATACTTTGTCATGATAAACATGACCTCCTTCGATTTTCAAAATAAAAAGCTACACGGTCGCAAATTAAAAGCGCCTCCCAACGGATAAGTCGGAACGCGCTAACGTGACGACTATCTGTACAGATGGACCACCATGACGAAATATGCTGCCATATTTTGCCGGTTGGTGCAGGGTCAAAGTGCTGTATCACTCGCCTGCTCTTGATAGCTGTTTAAATTGTATCTCCAGCATAACAAAATCACCACTAGATTGCAAATTCTTGTGCCCAAAACGCTACGCAGGTCCACCAAATTAAGGTACAATAACAATATGACTTATCCAAATCACTTACAATCACATCAATTACCAAACGGCCGTCCCATGCCCAAACGTATCACGACCGATCCTCGTGAGCGTCGCGCCTATGAAACCTTTCACCCAGTGAATTTTTTAGATTGGCGCCAATGGGTCCCACTCGTTGTCATTATTTTGAGCTTAAATCTTATCTGGTGGCGTCAACCACTCCTACATACCAAGACGTTAACTGAAGCAACCGTCACTTGGCAATTAATTCCACTATTTGGCTACACCCTGACCTTAGCCATTGGGATCACGCTCCTGATTACCCAAAATTTACGTAGTTTGCTCAGTTATGCCTTCCTAGGGGTGAGCATTTTACTGACCTTTAGCTCCCTCATTCAAACACGACACGAGATTTTCTTGTTGTTACTCCTACTTAGCGGATTCTTTATCATCCTACAGCAGCAGTGGTTAGGGTTACAAAATTGGTTAGGCTTAGTGCTTTTAAGTGTTTTAGCAACCTATACCGTCCCTGTCACCATCTTTTACATTTCAAACGGCTTTATGACGCATCGTTACCTCAACCAACTGCTGCCAATGCTTTTTGGCTTTGGCTTCTTCTTTACCCCCATCATGATGCCCAATCCTGATGGTCGGAAATTAAGCATTCTGACCCTTGGCCTCTTTTTGGTCACAGTTTTTAGCCACGCGATTGGCATCGGCACGATTTTTGTCATCCTCTTTAGCTTACTGGCTTTTATTTTACAATTTGTCAAAGCTAAAATTGGTAGCTGGCAACCGATGGGGTATGTCTTGATGTTTGCTTTATCCCTACTTCTCATCTATCATTAAAAAAACGTGATGGTTCACACCATCACGTTTTTTTATTTAAGCACTTGATAAATTGGTAATAATGTTTTGACGGCCGTGCTGAGTACTTCAACTGCCCTATCGCCTTGTAAACGGTCATCACCACGCGGAATTGTTAAGCCGATTAAGACTTCACTATGCCGCACAGCAGCAAAACGGGCAACCAAGCCATCATAAGCCGCTAAGGTGAGCGGTTGCGTGGCGTTGACCATATGATCAGCACTTAACACATACTCTGCAGGTAGCTGTGCTACTTGTTCACGTGCGCGTTGTAACTTAGCGACAATATCAGGTGTTTGCTGTGGTTTCATATTTTCTTCAACGGCCAAATAAAGATAGAGATGATCAGCCCACAAGCCCAGTTCAAAGTGTGGCATCATTTTATAGCCACGTTTATTAGGCGCAAAAGCGACCCATGTGTTGTCTGGAGCATTTGTCGTCCGGCGTAAATGCTTGGCAATATGAGCTGTCCAGTGTTGCCCATCTGTCGCCAAAATCGGTAATAGCACTGCGGCAGCTTGCTCAAACTTAGGGTCGATCACGTCCCGAATCGCTGTCATACGGCCAGAGAGAGTCGGCTCGTCAAAAATATCAAAATCCTGCGCATTAAACATGTGAATCCTCCTGTCGTGCTTGCCGTTTTGCCGACAAGACGGTCAACCAATGAATCAAAACATAACCCGTGACCAAAATCGTAGCAATTAAGTTTAACCAAATCAATAAGACAATAATTGAACTCATTGACTGGTAGAAATCATAGCGTTTCAACCCAAACCTGACATACCAAGTAAAGGCAACGTTCAAAATTTCTAACAGTCCCAACTCAATTAAACTCCCTAGCATGACTATTTTAAACGGTGCGCGACCTGATTTGGCTGGTAAAAAATAATTGAGCATCACTAGCGCTAGCCACAGTCCCAACCAGATTAACCAACGCGTCTGGTGCAGGATAAACAGTGGCAACTGGTTGCTTGGCAGGCGATTAACCACAAGGGTTAAAATATTGCCGCCAATCAACAATACACCGAAACCAGCTAAAATGACCAATAACCACAAAAACGACCAAAATCGCGTCAACATTGTACTAATCCGCTCATCAGTATCCGAAATGCGATTAAAAGATAGCCGAAAGACCGCAATCACCCGTGACACGGTCCATAAGGTGAAAGGCACCGAAAAAGACAACAATGACACTTGCTTAGACGCCATGACCGACTTGAAAATCGGCCGGACAACGGCGGCAACATCCTGTGGTAACATACTATTAAGCGTTGTCATTAAGGCAGCTTGACTCACATTGGCAATCGAAACAATCATGGCAATGGACATCAGCATCGGAAAAACCGTTAGTAAGGCGTAGTAAGCAAAGGTTGGTCCGACATAATTAATTTGCGCACGCGAAAACAATTCCCCTAACGTCGCCAACTGCCAGCGATTATCTAATTTCTGCCAATAATATTTCACTTGATTTAACATATCTCTATTATGCCAAAAAAAATGGCATATCACCTAAAAAATGTTCAACTTATGCGTATGATACTGGTGACCATGTACAGGGTTTAACTGCGAAACAGACGATTTGGCATGGTATACTAAACATGACAAGCAAAGGAGTGGCCGTTATGACAGAACTGATACACCACGACATTTTAAAAAAACATGGGCTGAGAGTAACTGGTCAACGCCTCGCCATTCTAGACTACCTCATGACCCACGAAACTCACCCCACCGCTGAAATGATCCACCGTGATTTACCAGAGATTAGCTTAGCCACAATCTATAACACTTTAGAACGCCTAGTAGCGGTTGGCATCGTAATCGCCATTGATACCCTAAAAGATGGTAAACGTCACTTTGACTACTACGGTCAGCCACACTATCATATTATCAATACCCAAACAAATGCCATTATTGATGCGGAAAATTTTGATGTCGGACCACTACTTGAAGCTGCCCGACAAGCTAGTGCCTTAAATATTACTGGTTTTCACATTGAAGTTTATGGCATTGCGCCCGAAGATACCAAATAAAAAAAAGCCGACATAGTGTCGGCTTTTTGATTACAAATTAGCATTCATGATTTTGGCAACAGCCGCATGAATCTTTTCCAAATAAATCCCTTGTTCTTCTTCAGATTGGGCATACTTATCAGCATCCACACTTTGATCAGCTACAATCACAGCGTCAGCCATTAATTGTGTCGCTTCCGCATACTTCGTGTACGCCGTTGCAAGTGACTTGTGAACGCCTAACAAACGTACCGGTGCTGAAGCAGCATTTAACTGCGCCGCATTGGCCTTGTAGTTCGCCACCGCATCTTCGAATTCGGCTTTAATTTCAGCAAATTCTGCAGCAGGGATATCAGCAATTTGACCTGCTTCCTTCGCATCATCTAACTTTGTAAAGAAAGGTGAAACGCGTGTTGCAGTCTCTTCCGTATTTGTCAAAACATTTTGCAATGTTTGAATATAAATTTGGGCTTGTTTTGGATTAAATTTTGGCAATGTCTCTTATCCTTTTTTGAAAATTTTTCGCTGTACTAATTTTACCAGTTCAACGATCAGAATGATACTAATTCCGGCAACTAAGACAACTGCCCATTGATAAGCATCCAAATGTGACACGTGGAAGATTGGATTCAATGGTGGGATCACCACAACTGCGGCCATCACAACCAATGAGCCAACCAAGGCCCAGTTGAATAACTTATTGCGGAAGGCTTGTGGGCCTAACATTGAGCCATAAACTGACTTCACGTTAATCGCGTTAAACATTTGCATCAAACCAAGTGTCATAAATGACATCGTTAAGGCATCTTGATGCGCCGCTGTTTCGCCAGCGTGAACTGGATAAGCTAACGCAAAGCCGTAAACAGATAACACGATTACAGCTTGCAAGATACCTTGCCAAATAATTGCTGGGCCAACACCACCCGACAAGAAGCTAGCACCACGACCACGTGGCTGCTTCGTCATCGCATCTTTTTGTGCTGGTTCAAGGCCTAAGGCAATCGCTGGTAAGGTATCTGTCACCAAATTAATCCACAAAATCATAATTGGTGCGAGAATTTCCCAACCGAGCAACGTCATCACAAAGATTGAGATCACTTCGGCTAAGTTCGAGGCCAGCAAATACTGCAAAGCCTTTTGAATGTTAGCAAAGACCTTACGCCCTTCTTCAACCGCATGCACAATTGTTGCGAAATTATCATCGGCCAAGACCATATCTGAGGCACCCTTAGACACTTCAGTTCCGGTAATACCCATGGCAATACCGATATCGGCTGCTTTCAGTGCTGGCGCATCGTTGACACCATCCCCAGTCATGGCCACAACCTTACCCTTTTTCTGCCAAGCCGTCACAATTCGCACCTTGTGTTCCGGTGCCACACGAGCGTAAACACTATAGCGGTCAACCTTGTCCGCAAATTCGGCATCACTCATGTTATCCAAATCCGAACCAGAAATAACAGCCGTGGCCATATCGGCTTCATCTAAAATACCCAAACGCATCGCAATCGCTGCCGCCGTATCACGGTGATCACCGGTAATCATGATTGGCCGAATACCGGCCATTTTGGCTTCTGCCACCGCTTGAGAAACTTCCGGACGTTCAGGGTCAATCATGCCCACAAAGCCTGTAAAGACAAGGTCATTTTCGACGGCATCCGGCGTCATCACCGGTGGTATCGTATCAGATAATTTATAAGCAAAACCTAAGACACGTAGTGCCTGCATAGCCAACTCTGAATTAATAGCCAACAATGTTTCACGAATCTCTGGCGTCAATGGGACGATGTCACCATGCATTTCAATGCGTGTTGCGCGCTTCAATAATTCATCCGGTGCACCCTTAACTGTGATGATGTAACCTTGTGGTGCAGGATGTACGGTCGTCATGAGCTTACGTTCCGAATCAAACGGAATTTCAGCAACACGCGGCATTTCTGCAAATAACTTATCAAGATCACGTTGATGATTTTCATTAAAGGCAATTAACGCCGTTTCGGTTGGATCACCAACATACCCATTATCCGTACGCTTCGTATCATTGTTTAACGCTAAAATATCAGCTAGTCGTGCATAAGTGCCTGTTAGTTCCTCTGTCGTTGCCGCATCGGAAATTTCGGCATTCACGACTAACTTTTCAACCGTCATCTTGTTTTGCGTTAACGTACCCGTTTTGTCAGAACCAATAATGTCAGTTGACCCCAACGTTTCAACCGCTGGTAGCTTACGAATCAAGGCTTTGCGTGTTGCCATTCGGGTTGTCCCCAGTGCCAACGTAATCGTCACAATCGCTGGTAGCCCTTCCGGAATGGCCGCAACTGCCAATGAAATTGAGGTGAGCAGCATGTTCAGAATTGTTTCTTTACCACGCAACAATCCCACAATAAACGTGATGGCCGCAATTGCCAAAATCAAATAGGTCAAGACACGACCAAGTTGAATCAAATTGTCTTGCAAAGGCGTGCGCGTTTCCGCAGCTGCGTCTAACATCCCGGCAATATGACCAATTTCAGTCTGCATACCAGTGTGCACAACAATCCCCACACCACGACCATACGTGACATTGGTGTTCATATAGGCTAAGTTTTTGCGATCGCCTAATGGTAAGTCAGTCGCCGTTAAAGTGGCGGCGACCTTATCAACCGGCACAGATTCACCTGTTAATGAAGCTTCTTCGATTTGTAGCGAAGCTGATTCTGTCAATCGCAGATCAGCCGGCACAATATCACCGGCTTCCAAGCGAACAATATCACCAACTACCAAATCTGTTGACTTGATGACCATATCTTTGCCATCACGAATCACATTCGCATTGGGTGTCGACATTTCTTTTAACGCATTAATGGCATCTTCGGCCTTAGCCTCTTGAAAAACACCAAAAACAGCGTTAATAATCACAATCGCCAAAATGAAACTCGCATCAACCATTTCGCCAGTAAAGCCAGCAACAATCGCGGCAATTAACAAAATGGCAATCATCAAATCTTTAAATTGATTGATAAATTTTTGTAGCAATGACGTGCTGGTTGCTTCTTTTAACTGATTTGGACCATTTTCAGCCAAACGCTTGGCAGCCTCTTGTGTGCTTAACCCTTGCTGCCCATCCGTATTCAACTCGGCAATGATGGTCGTCACATCTTGGTTATATAGTGGCTTATCTGCCATATTTCTCCTCCTAGGCTTTGTGCCTTCATCCCTGCGTCTCACCTAAAAAAAGAAGACCCACATAAACAACACTATGCGCCGGCATGAGTTGTTTACATGAGTCTCACCATTTAAGACAATACCGGAACCGTACGTTCGATATAAGTAAGATTTTTAACCTTACTCGCTTTGACGGTATTGTCGCGGAAAATCCGCCAGTTACTCCCTCAGGAATGATTATACCTTTATTCTAACAAAGGCACGCCTATGACGCAAGTTACTGTCGGCGTACTATGAGATAGAATTTAATGTCTTTTACCCTGAAAATAGCGTAAAATAGAATGATAAAAATAATTGGGGGGACCGCACGTAACGATGCCAATTGTCATCATCGTTACGTGCCGATTTATTTATGTCAAAAAAAACGACACATCCGATTCATGAACGTCTCTATATCGCGTTACTCTTAGCAGCTAATTCTGGTTTTGTCGATGCCTACACCTTTCAATATCATGGGGAACGGTTTGCCAGCTTACAAACGGGTAATATTATTCAAGCCGGCTTCTTATTGGCCAAAGGACAATTTACTGCCGCACAAAGTTTTATTTTACCGATCATTTTTTTCATATTAGGCGCTGCTTTTAACGGCATTCTCAAACGTGAATTCAAGATTGGTAAACTATCTCAACAACAACACAGCCTGCTCGTCGAAACTTTTGGCGTCTTGCTCGTTGTGATGTTGAGTCCCTATATCTCAAGTACCCTTTATATCACGTTACTGTCTTTCTTTTTAGCTATCCAATTAGACGCTTTCCCTAAAGTTAAAGGGCTGCCTTTTACCAGTGTCATGTCGACAGGTAACCTCCGAAATGTTGGCGCTAACCTGATGACTTTCCTTTACACCAAAGACCGGCAAGCTCGTCACGATGCTTGGTTGTTTGCCCTCATTGTCTTAGCTTTTTTGGTTGGGGCGTTTGTCTCAACTTGCTTTGTGTACCTCTTTGATCATTACACGTTGATTGGTTCTAGCGTGATTTTACTCACTATTTTCACATTACTTTTTGATTTTTCAAAAAAAGGTGTTGACAAATATTAAACCAGTGCGTATTATAAAACTTAACGATTTTAGAAATAAACAAGTTGAACAGAAAAGTAGCAATTAAGCAAAGCCCAGAAAGCTAATGGTTGATGAAAATTAGCGTGCGTGAGATTGTGAAAATGACCTGTGATTGGTGTCGGCGAATTGGTTTACCATTTAGTCGGCAACGGTTTGGCCCTCGTTACTGGGCACACCATTCGGCTAGGATCATCTCCCGATGCCCGATGGTTAGTGAGCAAGTCAATAGTAATATTGACTGACAACTCAGAATGGTAACGCGCTTTTTTAGCCGCTTCTGTATTTAGGTATACAGAGGCGGTTTTTTTGTCCCTGTTAACCCGACCTGTCTTTTCTAAAATCACACAATTCATGACAACATTTGGGAGAATAACACATGAGTAAAGTAAAAAATTGGTTAATTGGTGGCGCCGCAATTGTGGCCATTGGTGGCATTGGCTACGCAAGTTTTGGTAAGCCAGCCCAACAGACAGACGGCAAAGTGGTCACTGTCGGCATTATGTCTGGTTCCAAGCAAGATAGCCAAATTTGGCAATCGGTGGCTAAAACCGCCAAAAAAGATTACGGCATTACCCTGAAATTCAAAGAATTTTCAGATTATAACCAACCAAACAAAGCCCTTGCCAATGGCGACATTGATATTAACGCCTTTCAACATTATGCGTTCCTTGATGCCTCTAACAAAGCAACGGGTAACAAGATTGTCGCACTTGGTGACACGGTCATTTCACCAATTCGTTTGTATAGTAATACCTATAAAAATGTCTCAGATTTCAAATCCGGTGATACGATTGTCGTGCCTAACGATGCGTCAAATGAAAGTCGTGCCCTCTACGTTTTGAAGGCTGCTGGCCTGATTGATTTGAAGCCAGGTTTAAAAACAGCAACTGTCAAGGACATTACTAAGAATCCAAAAGACTTAAAAATTAAGGAATTAGCCGCTGACCAAACAGCGCGTGCGTTATCAGATGTACAAGGTGCCGTGGTTAACGGAACTTACGCTGATACTGCTGGTCTTGATTACAAGAAGGCCATTTTCGTTGAACCCATCAACAAAGATTCTCATCAATGGGTCAACATTATTGCCGTTAATGCAAAAGATAAGAACAAACAAGCCCTCAAAGACGTTGTTAAAGCTTACCAAACACAAACCACAAAAGATGTGATCGATAAGGTTTATGATGGTGCCGAACTCGCCGCTTGGGGAAAAGATTTCTCTAAGTAAAGTTTGATCAGTAACGATTGGTTTACTGATCTGAGCGTCACATCAGTTGGCATGGGACGTTCAGATCAGCGAACCATTCGCTAACCACCCACCCCCCGCTATAAAGGAGATTGTCACATGAGTCAAAAAAAGAATTGGATTATTGGCGGTGTTGCTGTTGCAGCCATTGCCGTAGGTGCTTACTTTAGTTTTGGTGGTCACAGCAAAGAAACGGCCAACAAGACGGTCACAATCGGTGTCATGGCTGGTGACAAGAACGAAGACGAAATTTGGCAATCGGTCAAGGAAACCGCCAAGAAGAAGTACGGCATCACTTTAAAGACCAAGAAGTTCACTGATTATCTCCAACCTAACAAGGCCTTGTCTGCTGGAGAAATTGACTTGAACGCTTTCCAAAACTACCCTTACTTGGCAAACTGGAATAAGCAATATAAAACAGATATTGTCGCAATTGGTGATACTTGGACGACACCATTACGTATTTATTCCGATAAGTACAAGCAAGTCAGTGACATCCAAGATGGTGACCAAATCACCATTGCTAACGATCCAACAAACGAAAACCGTGGTCTCCATTTGTTGGCTGATGCTGGTCTTATCAAGCTTAAAGATACAACCCAAGCCACACCAAAGGACATTATTTCAAATCCAAAGCATTTGAAGATCACCCCAGTTGATGGCTCACAAACAGCAGCATCCCTAAATGATCCTAAGGTTGGCGCTGCGGTCGTCAACACCAACTATGCCAAGTCGGCAAACTTGAATATTGATTCAGCAATTTTTGTTGAAAGTTTGAATAAGAACTCTGAGCAATACTTCAACTTTATCGCAGCCAACAAAAAGGACAAAGATAAGCAAATCCTAAAGGACGTGGTGAAGTCATTGCAAACTGAGAAAACCAAAGAATTAGTGAAAAAGTACTACGGTAATGCCGAAATTACCGTTTGGGATTACAAGAAGTAACCACAAATCATCACCATCTGTAAGCTTGCTTACAGGTACATATGTTTAACGGGAGAACACATATGACAATCCGACAAGACTACCTCACTTTACTTGAAGAACTTGTGGCCATTCCGAGTGTTTCCGCTCAGGCAGCGTCACTACCCGAAGCAGCCACAACGATTGCCAACGCTTTTCGCCAACTTGGCGCTAAAGTAACTTACGATGACACCTATTTTGCCCCGTTTGTGCTGGCTGAATTCACCAGTGACCAACCCGATGCCAAGACACTTGTGATTTATAACCACTATGATGTCCAACCCGCCGAACCACTTGACCTGTGGACGACTGCGCCATATAGCTTGTCATCACGTGATGGCAAGCTATATGGCCGCGGGGTTGACGACGATAAAGGCAATTTAACTGCACGCTTAGCGGCAGTTGCCGAGTATTTAAAAGAAAATGACCAAACCTTACCGGTTAATATCATCTTTATCGTCGAAGGCGCCGAAGAAACTGCCTCACAATACTTACCAGAATACTTGGTAAAACATGCCAACACCATCAAGGCTGATTTAGTGCTTTGGGAATCTGGTGGTAAAAATGCGGATGAGATTGTCGAAATTTATGGTGGTAATAAAGGGATTGTGACCTTTGAATTAACCGCTAACACAGCGGACAGTGACCTTCATTCATCATTGTCGGCTGTTGTTGACTCGGCCCCTATCCGCTTATCACAAGCCATTGCCTCATTATTTGACCAACAAGGCAATATTGCCGTACCGCATTTTTATGATGAAGTCATCGCACCAAACGCACGTGAAAAGGCTTTAATTGGCCAGTTACCTTTAACACGAGAAGATTTAGTGGCGCAACACGGCCTAAAAGTGCCACTTTATACAGATCGTAACGGCCAAGATTTAAAAGAAACCTTGTATTTCCAACCAACCCTTAATGTCCAAGGCATCATCTCAGGGTATAATGATAAAGGTGTCAAAACTGTCTTACCCGCGACCGCCACGGCTAAATTAGAAGCGCGCTTAGTTCCTAATATGTCACCTGACATTACGTTACAACGCATTGCTGATCATTTGACTGCACAAGGTTTTGCGGATATTACCGTTACCAAAACACTGGGGCTAGCTGGTTATCGCAGCGATATGTCTGACCCAGAAATTCAACGGGTCATCTCAGTGGCCAAAGCCTATTACCAAGTAGACCCCGTAGTCATGCCCACATCACCCGGCACTGGTCCAATGGCAACGATTTATGCAGCTTTGCAGGCCCCAATTGCCAGCCTTGGCGTTGGTTATGCCAATAACCTCGACCATGCGCCAAACGAGCATATTCGTTTGGTTGATTATGACCAACATATTGATGCCGTCAAAGCTTTAATTAAGAGTTATCAAGCATCTCAACTAAAGGAGTAAATGAATGAGTCAACCCATTATTGCATTAGACAATATTACTGTCGCTTTCCATCAAAAAAAACGGACCATTACTGCCGTGAACAACGTCTCTGTCCATGTTGAACGTGGGGACGTTTACGGCATTGTTGGTTATTCAGGTGCTGGTAAATCAACATTAGTACGCGTCATTAACCTCTTGCAAGAACCAACCAGTGGTTCTGTGGTCGTCAACGGCGAAGTTTTCTTTCAAAGTGATGATAAGACCGGCAAAATTACCCGCATTTCTAGCCAAAAGCTCCGTGATCGCCGACGCAAAATTGGGATGATTTTCCAACATTTCAACTTGCTAAACGAACGCACGGTAACAGAAAACGTGGCGTTTGCCTTACAACACAGTCCATTATCTGAAAAAGAAAAAGCCAAAAAAGTGGCTGAACTCCTTGAATTGGTTGACCTATCTGATCGCGCACAACAATATCCGTCACAACTTTCTGGTGGTCAAAAGCAACGTGTGGCCATCGCCCGCGCTTTGGCCAATGACCCTGAAATTTTAATTTCCGATGAAGCCACTTCGGCACTGGATCCCAAGACGACGAATCAAATTTTGGCCTTGCTCAAAAAGCTCAACCGAGAATTTGGTTTGACAATTGTGCTCATCACCCACGAAATGCAGGCCGTCAAAGAAATCGCCAATAAAGTCGCGGTCATGCAAAATGGTGAAATCATTGAACGTGGCTCACTGCTAGATATCTTTGCCCAACCAAAGGAACAATTAACCAAAGAGTTCATCGAAACCGCGACGAACATTGATAAGGCGATTGAAACAGTTACAGCTCAACCCATGGTCCAAAACTTACAACCCAACGAAATCTTTGTCCGCTTGTCTTATGTCGGTGAGACAACCGATGAACCACTTATCGCTGGGCTTTTCCGTGATTTCAATGTGACGGCCAATATTTTGTACGGTAACATTGAAGTCTTACAAGATACACCGGTTGGCTCACTACTCGTGATTCTATCAGGGACCCCTGAACAAATTAAAGCATCGATTTCAACCTTAGCTGATCATCACGTTGAAGTCGAAATCCTTAAAGGAGGGCAATAATCATGCAGACATGGTTCGCACAGACATTTCCAAATGTGGTTTATCAAGGCTGGACTGGTGATACTGGTTGGCTAACGGCCATTAATGAAACACTCTTTATGACATTTTGGTCCGCTCTTTTTGGCGGTTTGCTTGGCCTGATTTTTGGGGTTGGCTTGGTGATTACAGCACCTAATGGGATCACCCCAAATCGCGCCGGCTTTTGGCTCTTAGATAAAATCGTCTCAATCTTCCGTGCTGTCCCATTCATTATTTTACTAGCTGCCATTGCACCATTTACCAAGCTTTTGGTCGGCACACAAATTGGGACAACTGCGGCGCTTGTGCCTTTGTCACTCGGTGTCTTTCCTTTCTATGCCCGTCAAGTACAAGTCGCTTTATCAGAAGTCGACGGCGGTATTGTTGAAGCCGCACAATCTGTGGGCGCCTCATTTTGGGATATCGTCTTCGGTGTTTACTTGCGTGAAGGCCGTTCAGAAATCATTCGTGTCTCAACTGTCACACTCATTAGTTTAATTGGTTTGACAGCCATGGCTGGTGCCATTGGTGCTGGTGGTTTGGGTAACATGGCCATTTCTTATGGTTATAACCGTTTTGCCACAGATACGACCTGGTTTGCCACTATTCTTGTCTTAATTCTTGTCTTGATTGTACAAGTGGTGGGTGATTACCTCGCTAAAAAGTTAAGCCATAAGTAAGCACGCTTATCAAATATAATCGCTTATAAAAAATGCTAATACCTCGCGTATTAGCATTTTTATTATTTTGGCAATAAATCCGTTACCTTTTATGAGCGGTGCGGTCGTACTCATCCTGATTTTTCTACCCACTAAAAAAGACTAGCATCAGCTAGTCTTTTAACGTTATCGTGTCAATGTAAATTCAAAACGTTCGCCCACATAATACGAACGGACATATTCAAACGGTCGATCATTTTGGTCAAAAGAGACTTGACGTACCGTCAAAATCGCATCCCCACGCTTAATTTGTAACAATTCTGCCAGGCGTTCGTTGGCCAGACTGGCTGAAATCGTTTGTTCTGCGCGACCAGGTTGCACGCCAGCCTTGCCCAACGTCACATATAACGATTCGGTCAGGTCATGCTTGGAAAAATTCGTCACCAACTTTGCTGGTACTGTCGTCCGTTCAAGCAAAATAGGTTCATCATCCCCCATACGCAACCGTTCCATCACAATCACCTCATCAGTTTGCGCCAATTGCAAATGCGCCATTTCAGAGGCTGATGGTGACGTGACTCTATAACTCACAGTTTTCGTGCTTGCCACGCGTCCTGTAGCAGCCATCAATTCCGTAAAACTGGTCATGCCTAAGGCACGCTCTGAAACCTTTTGCTCTGCGACATACGTCCCAGACCCAACTTTACGTTCCAATAAACCTTCGTCAACGAGTGTTTGTACAGCTTGCCGTAGTGTCATTCGTGACACATTAAAAGCCGCCGCCAATTCACGTTCGGCTGGTAGTCGCTTATGTGACTGCCATTCCCCTGCCTCGATGCGCGCTTTAATTTGATTATGAATTTGGATGTAACGTGGTGTCGCAGGTTTTGTCATTAATTCTTCCGTGCAAATCGACGACCCAATGAATACGTCGCCAATAATTGCATATCTTCCTTATTAAATAAATTGAAATCAGCATCCTTGCCAATCGCAAGTTCGCCCTTTTGGGTCAGCCCAAATTCACGGGCTTGATTGACTGAACTCATTTGAACAGCAGCTTGAATGTCAGCAGATGTCATCTGTTGAATATTACGGAATGCGTCATCATAAGCTAACACTGAACCCGCGAGATGCCCATTTTCAAGACGGGCTTGCTTATCTTTCACGATCACTTTTTGACCACCAAGTTCAGAAACCCCGTCACCAAGGCCTTCAGCTCGCATGGAATCCGTAATTAATTCTAACTGTTCAGGCCCTTTCAAACGAAAGGCCAATTCTAGCATATCAGGGGCGATGTGGAAACCATCAGCGATTAATTCCGCCGTGATTGATGATTCAAGCATCGCATGGCCCGTCACGCCAGGTTCTCGATGGTGGAGTGGCCGTTGCGCATTGTAAAGATGTGTCACGTGTGTCGCGCGTGAATGGGTCAATTGTTCACGTGTCGCATTAGAGTGCCCGACTGACGGGCGAATATTATGCGCCAACATAAAGGCTTCAAAATCAGGCATGCCACCGTTTTCGGGCGCATACGTGACTAAGCGAATCCGTTCACCAGATAAAGCATACCACTTTTTGAGCAATTCAGTATCAGGATCAACAATGTATTCTTCTGGCTGCGCGCCCATAAAGACCTTGTTAATGAATGGTCCTTCCAAATGAATGCCTTGAATAACTGGGTTTGTTTTTGCCACTTGGTCAATCGTCACCAAGGCGCGTTCAATATTTTCTGGGGATTGCGTCATGGTTGTGGGAAAAAGTGACGTAATCCCTTCGGTCACCATCAAGTTAACCATCTCATTAAGCTTTTCAGGATCCCCGTCCATCGTATCGAAACCATAGCCACCGTGCTTATGCACATCGATAAAGCCAGGCACCACTAAACGGCCACTGGCCTCCTCAATCACTGTATCTTCAGCATCAGGGACAAAATCTGCCATATAACCGACATCTAAAATCTTATCAGAAAAACGGATATACGCATCTGGCATGTGCTTGTATCCTGTGTAAAGATCAATATTTTTCAATAATTTTACCATGATTATACGTGTCACAGTATCATCATTATTCAACTACACACATTGAATAATTTATATGCTTAGACACTGCCTCCTTTTTCTAACTATCCTCATTATAATTGGTATAGACCGATTTTGCAAATCAAAATAAAAACGCCGTAGCGTTAAATGGTGTGTGCACTAATTCGTCACAATATTTCTCGCATAGTTATGCGCAATTTTTGAAGCCGCAGCAGCTGCCAAGGCACCAGCAATATCATCCGCAAAAGTGGTTACGGCTGGCGTTGTTTTCCCCAAGCGATCCAATTCGCCTACTAACCCAACTTTGGTTTTATCAATGTAGCCATAGTTGGTCACACCAATGGTGTCATAAGACATCGCAATGGCTGTTCCCAACGTTTCATCCACGCCAAAAAGTGTATCGTCCCCTTCAACTAAATCTTGCAAAGGTGATTCCAGCAAATGCGCTTCGGCCAAACGATCCAATTCCAATGCCACCCAAATTTGATGTTGCACGACGCGCTTATGTAAAATACTAATCACCGCTTCTTCAACTTGTGCTAATGTCAAATCGGGTTGATAGCGATGTTGGTTTTCATACCCAATCAACGCAATTCCGCGAATCGTGATGCGATGCTTTTTGAGTTTTTCGACAGTATTTTCATAAGTTGCGTATGCCATGATTGTTCTCCCTTTATTATGTCCCTAGTATAAACAATAAATCACGATTTGACAAAGCCCGTTTTGAGGCTTGCAAAATCCGTGTGAAGTCTGTAAAATATATAGAGTAATTGCCCCTTGGCCAAGCGGTAAGGCGGTGGCTTCTGGTGCCACTATGCGTTGGTTCGAATCCAACAGGGGCAATGTTAGTAGCAGTCTTAGGACTGCTTTTTTTGTGCCCTTTTTTACGTCAAAATACGATTAAAGTGAGCGAAAAAAGCCATCGTCTAAGACGATGGCTTTTAATAAAACGTTGCAAATTCTGATCCCAATGACGGATAGGCATATAAGTTAGCTTGCGTTTCGGCTAACGTTCGCCGTTCATTAATAGCCGTGACAAAATAATTAATCACTTCTTCAGCTTCAGCAGCAATTACGCTCGCCCCAACAATATGGCCGGCATCATCAAGTACAGTCCGTACCCGCGCTGTATCATTGTAACGATAAAATGGCATGACCTGACTCATATCAATATCAGTTACTCGATAACCCTTTGCCAGTCCTGCTTCAACGGATAACCCAACTTGGGCAATATGTTGGGTGCCAAATACCACAACTGGAATGGCCGGATAAGTAATCGGTGCGGTATTCAACCCCGCAATGACTTGCGCCACGTAACGACCTTCATGGTTCCCAGTTGGCACTAACTTAGGGACTGGTGAGCCACCGACATCCCCAATGGCATAGATATGTGGGTTTGACGTACGCAAATGATCATCAACCGGAATTTCCGTCGTATCCCAGACCACACCGGCATTTTCCAATTGTAATTGATCGGCATTGGCCACCCGACCAGCCGTTACAAAAACACGACCTGTCTCAAATTGTGTCCCATCTGTCAATGTCACTAGTAAGCGATCAGTCGGTGTTTTCTCGATTTGTTGGACAGTCGCATTAAAATACCAGGAAATACCCGTTTCCTGCATGTCCGTGATCAATTGACGGACTAACGTTTGATCAAACGCCCGCAGTGCTGTCGGTCCAGTGGTCACAATTCGTGTGTGAGCGCCAGCAGCCTGTGTAATATTGGCAAACTCCATTCCGATATACCCAGCGCCAATAAACGTGACATCATCTGGCATCACTGGCAAATTCAAAAAGGCTTCTGAATCTTGCGTCAATTCTGCCCCAGGAAACGTTAACGTTTTTGGGCGTTGTCCGGTAGCAATAACCCAATCAAGCGCCTTAATT
Organism: Leuconostoc lactis; assembly: GCF_007954625.1. Lineage (NCBI taxonomy): Bacteria > Bacillati > Bacillota > Bacilli > Lactobacillales > Lactobacillaceae > Leuconostoc > Leuconostoc lactis. The sequence continues at coordinate 275,204 of NZ_CP042420.1, forward strand.
CGGTCACCTGTGTCACCAACTGTAACCGTATCAGCGTTCACAAAAGCCGCCCGACCATAAAAACGGGTAATGTCTGCCGCATCAAGTCCGCGTATTTTACGGGGTTCAACAGCGTCGACATAACGCTGTTTGTGCGCCATCAAAGCTGACCAATCAATCGTTGACAAGCCGCGCAAGCCAAGATTTTGCAGTGCTGATTGCCGGTGAATTCCTTCAACAGCCGCCAGCAAGATTTTCTTTGGATCGCAGCCGTAATTAGGGCACGTCCCACCCCATAAATAATCTTCTAAAATGACGACATTTTTGCCTAAAGCGCGCGCAGCATACGCCGCTGCAAGACCAGCAGGTCCGGCGCCAATGACCCCAACTTCAAATTCATATTCTGTCATGATTCACCTCGTTGCTCATATTATACCAGTATTTCTCAAACAAGATATGACATGCCGGTATCCGCACACGCATGAAAGTGTTTGCATAAACGATTGACTTATGTTAAATTTAACGTGTAGTTGAATATTTAACAATCTGGGGTGCCATTTGGCTGAGAAACACCCATTGAACCTGATCTGGTTAGTACCAGCGAAGGGAGCATTGCGCTTTAGTGTGTCTTTAAGTAAACGCATGGTTCATAAAAAGCCAGGCGTTTTTTTGTTGGTCAAAATTTGGCCGTTATCCGACACATCAAAACTGCACCGTGCCAGACATAAGATACAAAACTACAAAAATTTTATGGAGGCATATTCATTATGCAAACGATTTCAAATTCTAAACGCCCACACTGGGCGTTACGCGATGTCCTACTGCTGGCTTTTGTCGCAGTCTTCATCGGTTTTATTTTCTGGGTGCTAGGGCCAGTTTATAATGTTTTGTCTGCTGCCCTCACACCAATGGGGTTGGCCCCCTTTGCTAACGATCTCTTGCTAGGGGGTTGGATGATGGCCGCACCTTTGGCTAGTGTGTTAATTCGCCAAGCTGGTGCGGGTGTACTGGGTGAAGTCTTTGCCGCAGCTGTTGAAATGTTGCTTGGCGGACAATGGGGCGTGGCAACCCTGCTCTCCGGTCTTGTTCAAGGTGTTGGTAGTGAAGCTGGTTTTGCGCTTCTCGGCTATAAAGATTGGCATTGGCGCGGTATTTTCGCTTCTGCTATTACCGGCACCATTGTGACCTTCGTTTGGTCACTCTTCCGTGACGGTTATGCCTCATACCATATTGGCCTACTTGTAGCCTTGTTCTTGACACGTCTTGTGTCACTCCTCTTCTTTGGTGGTGTCTTAGTCGTTGCCATCCAAAAACTGATTGAAAAAGCTGGTGTCTTACGTCGTGACTAATCTCGTTGTCCAACAAGTTAATTTTGCCTACGCTGATATACCGGTTCTTAAGGATGTGTCGTTAACGTTACAACCTGGTAGCTTGAATTTACTTGTCGGCCCAAGTGGTAGTGGTAAATCAACCCTGCTTAAACTCCTGGCCGGTCTTTATCCAACCTTTAGTGGTGGTGAATTGACGGGCACATTGACTTTAGATGGCCATGCTGTACATGATATTGTGCCTTTTCAGCGGGTAGCACATATTGGTTATCTCTTCCAAAATCCCACCCGCCAATTTGTCATGAAGACACCGTTTGAAGAACTGCGTTTTAGCCTAGAAAATCTCCAGGTTGCACCTGAAGACATCACGCCACGCATCGAAGATGCCCTGACCCGCGTGGGCATGCGTGATTTCATGTGGCATGACTTGATGACCTTGTCCGGTGGTGAAAAGCAAAAAGTGGCATTGGCCGCAGTCCTCGCAGCAGACAGTCACCTCTTACTCCTTGATGAGCCGTTTGCTAACGTGGATCCCACATCTCGATTGCAATTAATTCAGTTGATCAAAGCCTATCAACAAGCAGGCAAAACGATTTTAATTGCGGATCATGATTGGAGCGGTTACGCTGACGTTATCGATGATGTTTTCGTCATGGCTGATGGGGGATTGCACACCGCATCAGCTGACGAAAAAACAACGATTTTGTCCCAATTGCCCACCCAACCCACCGTTCACACCACCCAACCAGACGCTGTGATTGGTGACTTGGTGTTAGATCAAGTCACCCTCACCAGTGGTGATCGTCTCTTACTTTCTGAAACGTCACTCGCGATTCCCAAGGCCAAACGCACACTGATTACTGGACCAAATGGTGTTGGTAAGTCAACATTATTGTCGGCTTTGGTGAAACTTTACCCTTACGGTGGTCATATTTTGTACCAAAACCAACCACTCGCTAAACGTCGCATTGCACAACACGTTCGCGATGTTGCCCTTGTCTTCCAAAATGCCGAGCAGCAGTTTATCGCGATGACGATGGCAGAAGAATTGGCACAAGCACAGCAAATAAGTCGTTTTCCAGAAATTTGGACAGCCGATTTACTCAATGATATCTTGGTACAACTTAATTTGAGTCATGTGCGTGAACACATCGTTTACCAATTATCTGGTGGGCAACAAAAAAAGCTGCAAGTATTGCTCATGCTCATGACTGGCACACCGGTTTTGTTATTTGATGAACCCTTGGCTGGCCTAGACAGTGCGTCACAGACACAACTATTAGCTGTCATCGCTGACATGACCACCAAACAAAACCAAACCGTGGTGATGATTAGCCACCAATTACACGCGGTGACGGATTGGTTTGATTACCACTTGCAGTTTGAAGACCAGCAACTAACTTTTCGAGGTGACGCATCATGAATCCACTGATAAAATTTGGCGTGATTATGGTCATCGCCTTGGAATTAACTTTCATTAAAAGCGTGACGGTTAATCTCATCGTCATCGGTGTGAGTGCCTTGTTATACCTGATTTTGCATTTACGTTGGCGACAATGGTTATGGCTGTGCTTACTACCTGCCCTGCCAGGCCTTGGCTCTTGGTTCTCTCTGATGTACTTTGGTACCGGTGATCACGTCCACATGGCTTGGGTGATGCTATCACGTGTGTACGCTTATCTCTGGCTTGGCGGTTTGTTCACGCTAAAGCTCAATGATGAACGCGATCTTTTCTTAGCCACCCTTGAGCAACGTGCGCACTTGAGCCCCACCTTTGTTTATGCCTTAGTTGGTGTGTTAAATTTTATGCCGGCGGTGAATCAACAAATTAAAACGATTCGTGTGGCCGCCCAAATGCGGGGCATGACATTGCACGTTTGGGATCCTCAACTGTATTTTAAAGCCATTTTATCTGCCATTCGTTGGTCACAGAGTTTGGCTGAGGGGATGGTCAGTCACGGTTTTACTGAAGGCGCGCAACGTACCCATCTTGAGACCGTCACGATTAACCGACGTGATTGGCTCATTGCTTTACTGATTCTGATCATTTTCCAACTACTGTTGTTACCCCGTTGGTATTAAGGAGACTGTTATGACCTTTTCACAGGCGCTCTTAGAACGCGCCCAACCCATGATGGATGCCATTATGGTACACCCATTTGTTCAAGCCATCGCAGCTGGTACCGTACCAAATGATGTATTGAATTATTACGTGGAACAAGACGAGCATTATCTGAAAGATTATTTGCAGGTGACCGCCTTGACGATTACCAAAACCGATAATGTTGATGATATCAATAATCTTTTGACCACTGCCCAATTTGTACAAAATGAATCGCGTGCGCATCAAGTCATGCTGGAAATTACCGGTCATACCATTGAAAATTGGCGACGCGAACCGGAAACAAAGCGTTACACGGACCATATGTATGCATCAGCTTACCATGGTACTTACGCTGATGCCCTAGCGGCCCTCCTGCCTTGTGCGTGGAGTTATGCGGTCATTGGTGAACAACTCGTTGACCAAGATGCTAACAATGATGAGAACCCACTTAAAGAGTGGATCGAATTATATGCACCGCAGATGGCGCCAGATACACCAGATTACAACGCTTGGCGTTTTGAAGCGTTAGATCGTGCAGTGGCGTCACTCACACCAACACAACTTGAACACGTTGCCCAAACGTTCCTGTTCAGTTTAGAAATGGAATGGCGCTTCTGGGAAGCAGCCTGGCAACAAACCCACTGGCAATTCGAATTTTAATCAAAAAGCAGATCAATTGATCTGCTTTTTTTTGAGATCTGATCACACCATTTTGTTATTTATGGCTTTATTTTAATTTAAAACTATTAAATATTTAACTTTAGTGTTAGTATTATTATTGTCGAATTTAACTAGTAGTTGTGTTGCAATGACTGATCAACAGTAGTTGTTACCAATCAGCTAACATCATTGCATCTGGTAAACGAAAGGCGGCACAATGATAAAAAAGTATTGGCGAAGTCAATTCAAATGGTTATTTTTATCGAGTATCTTAGAAAGTATTGGTGCCAATCTTTTTGGTATTGTCCTGTTGATGATGATTGCTGCAAACTTTACCGGTGCGCAAAGAGGTTGGTTAATTACTGCCGCTTCTATCGTCAACATCATGCCAGCTGTCCTCAGTGCTGTCACTGGCTATTACGCAGACAGAACAGCCAATAAAATTACCGTCTCTCGCATCATCAGATGTTGCCAAATGGTGCTCTATTTCATTATCGCTTTTTATGCGCAAAGTTTGTCGATTGCCACAATGATTATCATCTTACTCATCATTTCCGTGGTTAAACTCGGCGGTGGCTATGCTGGCGGCCTGCTCTACGAAAAAGAAATACAAGTCGTTGCCAATCAAGATCGCGAACAAATTATGGGGTGGAGTTCAGGCGTCACATCAACTATCGCAATGGTTGCGCAATTCATTGGGCCTGCGCTTTTAGTCCTCGTTCATGACCACTATGGTTACTTCGCATTACTGAATGCTGTTATTTTTGGTGTTAGCGCCCTGTTATTAGGCAATTTACGTGATACGCCGAAAGCGATTATATCACCGGAACCAACCACGCAAGACAACAAGTCGCAGATCAGTTTCTTAGATGCTATCAGAACCATTTTTTCAATCCCATTACTCGGTTGGTATATTTCAGTTTATACTGTGGCCGGTATTGTTGGCGCTGCTTTAGAAAATGTGCTATCCCTATATTTTGCCAACTATCACCAACAACAAATTATCTCGTTTGGCTTCACTATTGCACTGGTAGGCGCAGTTTTCTCAATTGCCGAAGTTTGTGGTGCCTTCTTACCACTGACGGTTTTTAAGAAAATTTCTTTTTTACAGTTAATCGGCTTACAGGTTGTTTTCTTATTAGGCGGTGTTATCGTCGTTGAACTATTTTTACCCACCTACTTATTTTTGATTTTTTTGTTTTTGGCTGGCTTTTTACAAGGCAAGGCTGGTCCAAAATTAAGTGCTTGGATTATGAATCAAGACATCACCGAACATGTTGCATTATCGCTCGGCCTGATTTCAGCCAGTATGACCTTTACCTTGCCGATTGGTCAACTGATCTTCATGAGTATTGCTAATATCTGGTCCGTCCCCATCAGTCTCGGCTTAATGGCATTCTATATGGGTATCCTATTACTCTATATTGGCTTTATTATTAAAAAAACGTCTCAACGTACCCTGGCTTAATTCTTGTGCATCAAAAAAAGCAGATCAATTGATCTGCTTTTTTACTCGCCTTCATGGCGTTTTAATTGTGTCGCCAGCAGCACACCAGCTACTGGTACCAAGATAAACCAGGCGGATGTACGTGATAGAGCTTGGCCAATCGTCACCGTGGTGTTGAAATGACTAATCAGCAACGTCGCCACGACCACGCTGGCTGCACCAATGACTTGACGCATGGTCGTAATCAGCGCAGTCCCATGACTCACCAATGCTTCAGGGAGAACATTGTTAGCCGCCGTCACGGCCGGCATCATCACAAAGGCATTACCACCTTCCAGCAATAAGGCTGCCAACAAGCCGACCACCCACGATTGTGTCCCAAATAACGCTAGGCCGGCATAGCCTACCATCATCATGGTCATGCCAATATACACCAACTTTTTCAAGCCAATTTGGTTCAGTAACCGACCAGTACGTGGATTCAACTGACTTAAAAATACCGCAGCAGGCACCATCAACAATCCCGACCACATCGGTGTGATGTGGAAGATGCGTTGATAGAATAAAGGCATAATCACCGTGGCGATAATCAAGCCAGAATATGAAATGCCCGTTAGCAACAAGCCTGGGATATACCCGCGATACCGGAGCACTGATAAGTCTAAAAAGGGTTGTGCTAATTGACGTTGCCGAATAACAAACAATGCCAGCAGGCAAAAACTTCCCAGCAAAATAACCCACCATAGCCAATTCATGCCCAGCGTTTCAATACTTGAAATCGCGTACAAAACCCCACCAAAACCAATTAAGCTCAGCGCCGATAGCCAGTCAAAGCGTGACGGCTGCATGACATGGGTGTTTTGAATTAAGGGTTGTCCAAACGCAATCAAGCCTAATAAAATGACAAAAAAGAGCACAAATAGCGCACGCCAAGAGACCCATTGGAGGACGACGCCAGAAATAATTGGCCCCACTGCCAAAGCTGATCCCATGACCAAGCCGACAACCCCCATGGTCACGCCACGCTGAGCCGTTGCGGTATTTTCCAAAATGACACTCTGAAAAGTGGGAAACAACGCACCGACAGCTAATCCTTCTAGCAAGCGTCCAATAATAATGCCTTCAAACCGTGTCGCCAACATGGCCACCGCTGTCCCCGTCAAAAAGACAGCGACAATCCCATTTAACAACGTCCGCAACGTGACATTATTCAATAACCACGGACTCACCGGCATGACGAGGGTCATTGCTACCATAAATCCCGTCGTTAACCACTGAACCGTCCCCGCATCAACTTGAAAGTTACGCATTAAAACGGGATATGCCGTCGTCATCGTCGATTGACTAATGGACATAGTAAAAGCAATTGCCAGTAATATGATGGCAAAAGGTGTTAATTGTCGGATGTTTTTAAACATGTGTCCTACCTCATTTTTCAACTGTCGCTTGTGTTGTTCTCATACTAAACTTTTTACTAAATTTAATCAAGTAAATTAGAATGATTCTTGATTAAGGCGGTGAAAAGGTGTATGCTGACTGTGAACATAAAGTCATTAATGGAGGACGTACAGATGCCCATTACCCCAACAAAAGCACAAGATGTCTGGAAAGATGCTGGTGAACACGTACAATTCACTGTTTTAAAGCTCACGCGTGCCGATCAACAACAGGCCCAAGCTGCTATTCAAGCATTCGCGGATCGCTCACAAGCCATTATTCGCTCATTGCGAATTCGTGATTCGCATTTATCAGCTGCTTCTGGCCTAAAAGTTGCCTTTGGCTTTAGCCGTGACGCATGGGTTTACCTTTTCCCAAATGCGCCAATCCCAGCCGAATTGGAAACTTATCAGACCTTAACTGGTCCAAATTATAGTATGCCAGCGAGTGAAGGTGATTTATTCTTCCACATTCGCGCCAGCAACGAAGCGGTTGTTTATGAAGCGCAGACCCAATTTATGCGTTTCTTAAAGGACTTTACCACTGTGGTTGATGAAACCAAGGGATTCCGTTACTTTGAAGGCCGTGCCATTATCGGCTTTATCGACGGCACTGAAGCTCCTGCGGTGGAAGATGCGGCCGAATATGCCATTATTGGTGATGAAGATCCGCAATTTATCAATGGTTCCTACGCCTTTGCACAAAAGTGGCGGCATAATATGGACTTTTGGCACCACCTAACCACTGAAGAACAAGAAAAAGCTGTTGGTCGGGAAAAGTTTTCCGATATTGAATTAGAAGACGACGAAAAGTATCCAAACGCGCATAATGTTGCCTCAAAGTTTGAACCTGATGGGGTCGAACAAAAGATTATTCGGATGAATGTCCCTTATTCTGACCCTGCTTCGGGTAATACCGGCACTTATTTTATGGGCTATGCCCGTCATTGGACCGTGACAAAAGGGATGTTACAAAATATGCTCGATCAATCCGACTTTTTGTTACAGTTTTCCGATATTCTGTCTGGCCAACTCTTCTTCATTCCGTCACGTGATTTGTTAGCAGCCATCGCCGATGGTGAATTCCAAGACTAAAAAAAGCCTGATCTAATGATCAGGCTTTTTTGGGCTTTGGCTTTAATTTAAAGCCGTAAAATGTGCTGCCTTTATAGGTTTGTTTTGCCAATTTACCGGTGGCTGTGTACAACTTACCGCGCTTTGACTTAGCTTCAAAACTAATTTCTGCCCCGCTCAACAGCTTGGTCAGTTCATCATCTGTAAAGACATGCCCGCTCCATTCTTTGGCAAACGTGATTTCTTCACCTTTGAACGTGGCAGTCATTTTCTCGCTGACTTTGCGCTTTGGTGTTGGTTTGGGCTGCCCAAGTTGCGCCGTTAATTGTTCCGCATTGGATAACATGATTGGCATATCATGGTTCACCACTTGGGTCACGGATTCTAATAACTTTGGCATGGTCATCTCAAATTGTCCGACTTGATCCATCATTTCAAATAGCCGTTTAGTGATTTTCGGTGACGCAATCCATGTATCTTTCACCATCACCGCGGACACATTGCCCGTTTCGGTGAGGGTCAATTTCCCACGTGTTTCTTTAATCATGGCTTTGGTGCCTTTGCTCATGTCAGACAATGTCGAGACGCGCGTCGCCCCTGTTCCAACGTTATGCTTCTCCAAAAAGGCCATGATCCATTTCGTCGTTGGGGCTTGAGGTTTCTTATTCGCACCTTCATGCAAATAAGGTTGTGCCATTGGCCCTAATTGGCCACTCGCCACGTCCTCTTCGGCATCCTCTTCGACTTTTGTGGCGCGTTGGGCATCATAAACCGCTTTGAAATTTAACGCTATCGGCACGTTATACGCTGTTTTAAAGTCTGGATAATCCGCCAGATTAGCGGTCACGTGGTCATAGACGTAATCTTCAGCCAACATCGCCAAATAGTTCTTCGCTAACACTTCATAAATGGCTTGCGCACTAGGGCCAAATTTGGCCAAACTGGCTAATGTTGGCGGGACGTTTTCCCCTGGTCGGTTGGCCCCGTGGGCGCCTTTGGCTTTCACATGGGTTGGCCGTGGTTGCCGGTGAGTGAGTAACCCTGTATCGACTTGGACAACCTGGGCAATTTGATCAATTTTTGGCAGTAATTCATTAAATTGTTCAGGCGTCACCGTCTTATCTTCCGTTCGTGGATAGGACACCACTTGTGCTTCATACATTTTTTGATACGTACGCAGCACTTCTTGGGCTGAAAAACCACGTGGCGCTAAAATGGCGGCTAAGCCGGCCAAATCTAACAATTTGCCTGGGGCTTGCGTCCGTGTTTGATGCTTTTCATTCACCACCGCACTCTCATGGTATTGGGCTAAATCCTGTTCGGCCGCGGCTTGCGTCGCAAAGCGCCACGGAATAACATCCCCTTCAGGCGTGACCCGCCCAAACACATGTCCCGCCGGATCTTTGAATTTCACTTCAAAGTAGGGATTTTTAACATAATTTTTAATCGCTTCCAGTTGGGCATAAATTTGCCAAACAATGACGGACTTTAAACGCCCCTCACGTGCCACCACCTTAAAGCCCTGTTTTTTTGCTGCGGTGGTTGCGATGCGAGTGAGTTGCATCGAGGCAAAATCCCAACGATTCCGACTTTCCCCTTTGATGTAGTCGCCGTCTTGTTGTTTATAGGACACGTCGCGGAGCTGTGTCATTGCGGCTTGAATGCCTTTGACGGACTCATCCATAAAGTTCGCCCGCAGGACTTGACCGCGCCACTTAATGGCGTCCAACGCTTCCCAAGCCAACAACTCACCTTCACCAGATGGATCCGTATCCGTGGCAATAACAATGGCATCATAGCCGTTTTTAGCTTCTTTTTTTAAATCATCGACCAATTGTTTCGTTGATTCGATTTTCCCCGTGCGCAAATTACGTTGCCGAATGTAGGTGCGTTCCCATGAAAAATCAGCCAAATCCCAAGGTAAATGCTTAATGAGCCATGACTTGTAGCGTGGCTTGAGCGCATCAGCGACCATTTCTTCGGGGTCTTTTAAGGTCATCACATGACCCCGTAAATTGGTAATTTTATAGTTAAATTGGTTAAATGTGCCAGTTTGGCCACCAAGCGCTTTCACAAAGTTGGCGGCAGCGGATGGCTTTTCCGTGAGTATCAGGTAATTGGGCATGCGTTGTCAGTTGCCTTTCATTTACTTATCTTACTATTTTACCAGATTTAACTTCAGCGTTAGTTAGGTTGTGGTGGTTAGCTTGCTAACAACGCACGTAACAGAAACGGACTAAATGAAAACAAAGAAACGTCATACTAGCCCCTTAGTTGACAACATCTTTTCGCTTGTGATACACTACTTGCAACAATTAAATCACGTGTTATATCGAGAGCTAGTGAGTGATTACACACTTTGACCTAGCAGCAACCTACCTTTTGGCAAGGTGCTCCACTGTAATTGGATATACGTCACTTTTAAACGTGTTCGTATATCGAGCACGTTTTTTATTTGTTTAACTAGTCCTTTGGACGTTAAACAGGAGCAATAAATGACAACACTAACCTTAGACGCAGCGCTGCGCCAGCAAGCTTTGACCCAACTTGGGATTGCAAAAGTCCTGACGATGCCTGATGTCACCCCAACTGATCTCGTGCTGATGGCCCAGGCCACGCAAGATCCTAAATTACTCACCCAAATTCAACAGGTTGCCGAGTCACAAGCACACAACTTCATCAAGCGTTATCAAGCGATACAACATGCCAACGGTTTCGCCGCTAATCGTGGCCGTCAGCAGTTCAAAGCACAATTAAGCGAACTCCTACCACTCCTCCCCGAGACGCAACAACAGGCTATTCAAAAAATTTGTCATTAATTCAAAAAAAATTGCAAAAAACGCTTGACGTCTGTCGTGAAACTTGTTATGATATTATATGTTGTTTGATAGTAATTCAGACATCACTGACCATGGCTCGTTGGTCAAGTGGCTAAGACGCTGCCCTTTCACGGCGGAATCGAGAGTTCGATTCTCTCACGAGCTATATCAAGTCGCAACTTCGGTTGCGGCTTTTTATGTTGTTTTAAACATGATAAAAACGCCAAACCTAGTCTTTCAGGTTTGGCGTTTTTTCATATTTTCTATCTTTACTTAACGTCAGTAAGCCTAAAATGATAAATGACATCGGGAATATCAAAACCGGTAGTGCAAAAGGATGACCCATCGTCAGCAATATATAACTGAACAACATGATTCCGGTACCAATAATTAGCCACCCACGATAAGGATAAATCGCTCGCATCGGTTTCGTATTTTTAAGTAAATTGCCCAAAATTGTTGCGAAAGCAAATAATATTAGTGGCCATACTAACTGTGTCATCACAACTCCCCGTCAATAGCAACGATAAAAGCTAATCGTTTTTTCGTGTCAACATTGGCCCTATTATAACATTTGTAATTTTTTTAACAAGCGGTAACGCACTATTTTCATATTTCGCATTATTCCTCTAAAATCGCCTCATACATCATAGCACCGACATTTCACACTGTCGTTTTAGCGATTTAGTCTATCGTTGTCTGATTTAACGTAACCAATTTTCTTCTCAAGTCATCATTTACAGCATAAATATAAAGGCCATGTACACCGCGTGTCAGCAAAACATTAACAATGTTTTTTAGAAATGCTTTATTTTCAGCAGTATTATACGTCCCATTCTGCTTGCGCATTTTAGAATGATCAAATGAATAGTCAGCGTCAATATCTAACGCATTTGTTGCCTCATTCCAAATAACTGATGGTCCCAAAATTACCCCAACATAATTCAAATCAATCCCTTGAACTGTGAAGTCGCTACCAACCTCGCCAATACTTTCCGCAATTTCTTGCCATGGTATTTGTTTATTTTGAGCTAACTTGACTTGTGGTAATTCAAGATTCCAAGGAACAATCTCACTACCAAAATTCACTGTCCAATATTGACCATCTTTTGGCCTTGATCCTTGCGAATATTTCCAATCGTAAGTTGCTACTAATCTGCTTAACCCAACTTCTTCATTTTTCTTTTCAATCGCAGCTTTGAATTTTTTTGCACTGTCAAAAAATTTAATTTGATACGTCTCATCATTTGGCGGCATAATCAGCGAATTGTTTTCAAAATGGGCTAAATTTTCAATCCACTGTTGCGTTTGTTTACTAGCTTGTATCCGCCACTGATTTTCTAAGTAAAGTGTTGTGGTATCTGGCCCATTAACTAACCACCAAAGTGTGTCATTATCACTGATATTGTTTCTCACCGATGTTACCTGTTTTGGATCATAAACCAATACCATTGTACGCGCTAATTCATGTAGGGCCTGTAAATCTGGTTGCCATTTCGCTTTATTAACACGCCCGTAATTACCACTCCATAAGAGATGTGCCTCATCTACCAAAAGAACATCAACCGGTTCGCCTCTATTAATAAATGTCGGTACATCCATCACAACATTCTTGCCCATATTTAGCTTACGGGCAATCTGTTCATAAGTGCGCCGTTGTTGTTCATGACGCACTAACAGCACAACGTTGGCCAAATGTTTTGATTTTTTATCCGCATTTAATACCGGATACGGATTTTGCCAAATTTCATAAAAAAGTTGCGCCATCAGCACAGTCTTCCCAGAACCAGCAAGCCCCTGTATCTTGATAATTTTATTATCCCAACCATTGGCTAAAGTCTCTGCTATCGTAAGACCAATACGATTTTTTGCCTTTTCCTGTTCTGGACTTAATGATTTAAATGGACTATTGGCAAAAAGGGCTGAATTTTTGACAGCTTGCAAACTCGATACGATATTTTGTTGCCGTAGTCGTTCCCATATTTCAGGAAAAATACCTGACCGATAGGTTTCCCGTTGATAAAAGTCATTGGATAAACCGTTGTTACGACCATTGTATATTTTTTCAAACTTGTCATCGCCTAACAGATAATCCATGAACATTTGTTCAATTTCTAATGTCGCTGACTTGTTAAATTTTGAATGACCTATAATGTGCAATGATTCGTTATGTTCGTCGGCAACAGCTTTAATCTCATTTAACTTATCTTCTTGTGCGTTCAAGTGTTCAATTGTTCGACGCACAATTGCACTCGCTTCGCCAACATAAACTAATTGCTTCGTCTGCTCGGTATGCTCATTCGTTTGTTTCCCTATCCCCAAATAAACTGTTGGATAATTGGTCAATATCGTATTTTGAGCGGTCTTTGCAAAATTTTCAATAGCATCTTTCGAATAATCGATCGTCTTTATCATTAGATTACCGCTATCAATAAAGCCAAATACGGATAATATTTCATGTGCATTAAAACCAAGAAGCCCAAAATAATCTGCTAATAATTCATTAGGAATCGCACGCTTATTTTTCTCCCAATTTTGAACAGCCTGTCGTGTAACATTCAAAAATCGTGCGACGTCATCCTGTGTGTAACCTTTGTCTTCTCTTTTTTGCTTAATTAACTCATACAATTTCATAGCCTAATTATCTCAAAACAGGTCAAAACAAAAAGCAACAAATCGTTGCTTTTTGTTTTTAATGAATTTACTTGTCAGTAAAATCTATTCTACCCTACTCCCCCAAAAGCGCATCAAACTTCGCTTTCATGGTTGGATTGTTTTTCGTTAATTTTTTGACACTGACATCTTCCAGTTTATTATTCGCCAAGCGAAGTTGATTTTCTGATGTGGTGAGGGCTTTTTTGACTGCTTCCATCCGAGCAATTGACTTATCAATTTCATCAATCGCCTTTTTAAAGTTATTTGAGGCACTTTGAAAGTTTTTGCCGAAAGCCTGCTTGAAGTTCGTCAGATCACTTTCAAAATGCGTGATATCAATGTTTTGTTCACGAACTTGCGCGAGTTCCTGCTTGTACGCAACCGTGTTTAGGGCAGCGTTACGTAACACCCCGATGAATTGAATAAAGAATTGCGGGCGAATAACGTACATTTTCTCATAATTTGGCACTTGTACAATACCGGTATTGTATAAGTCACTATCCGCTTCCAGCATCGATACCAATACGGCATACTCGGTATTCTTTTCACGGCGATCTTTATCTAATTCCTTGAAAAAGTCAGCGTTCTTATGCTTGGTTGCCGTCGTATCGGCTTCGTTTTTCATATCAAACATGATGCTGATAAATTCCAACCCATCTTGATAATCACGGAAAATAAAGTCACCCTTAGAGTTGGTTTCCGATAACGTATTATCCTTTTCAAAATAGGCATTAGGAAAGGCATAAGACCGAATCTTGCTAAACTCCGTCATCGCGTATTGTTCCAAACTTTCGCCAATTTCCTTGGTCGATTGCCGTGCCTTAAAGTCCTTATAGAATTCAATTTGTTCTTGAGCGACTTTTAACTGCGCTTCAAATTGGTTCTGCACGTTCGTTAGTTCTAACTGTTGTTTTTGGTCTTTCAATTCCAACTGCGACGTCAATTCCGCCAGCTTCTTATCCCGCGTTGCCAATTCGGCTTGCACGGCTGCATCCTTTTTAACCAACGCCGTTTCCAATTCGGCTTGCCCTTGTTGCTTGGCCGCTTCAATTTTAGCCACTAATTGCGCGATTTCTGCGTCTTTTTTAGCCATGGTATCTTGGATATCCAACTCCTTTTGCACGAGCTGAGACTGCAATTCTGCGGCGTTCTGCTGCATTAAATTATCCAACTTGGTCTCTAACGCGATGATTTGTTGGGCTTTATCGTTCAACTCGGCTTGCATGGTCTGTTTTTGCGCTTGCAAGTGATTTTCCAGCTCAACGGCAGCTTGCTTTTCTTGTTGTTTAAGCCATTCTTCACGGGCTTGCGCTAATTTATCTTCTAAAATATCGGCAATTTTCCCGTTGACAATACTCGTATCAATATTTTGTTCATCCGTGAGATCAATCACATCCCCAGCATGGGCGTCTTGATCAAGGACGAGTTCGGTTTGCGATGCAATATGAAATTTAACTTTTGCCATGATGATCTACCTCTATCAAATGCACATCTCAACGATGCGCTACTGCTTTCATTATAGCAAACCTAGCGCGCGTTCCCGTATCAGTTCGGTCACTAACAATAAAAAAAGCACCTGATAACTCAGATGCTTTGCTTAATCTAATTTTTGATGCCGTTTCCGGTAGAAATAGAGTGGTAGGCCGACTAATGTGGCTAGCACACCGCTCATGGCCAATTGGAACTGCGTCAACAATGTCATGACAATAATGAATACCCCACCCAAAATGGCAATAATTGGAATGACAGGGTAAAGCGGCACACGGTATGGTCGTGGCAAGTCTGGCTCATCGCGACGGAGCTTAATGACCGCCACTAAGACTAGCGTGTAGAAAATCCAGATGACAAAGATTAACATATCCGTTAACATGTCAAAGCCGCCGACAAACATTAAAGCAATTGACACAATCAATTCAAAGATCCCCGCCACATATGGAATCTTAAAGCGGTTTAATTTGAGTAATTGATTTGAAAAGGGCAGACTGTTTTCCAAAGCCATCGCGTAGGGCAAACGCATACCCGTCATCGTGAAGCCGTTCAACGTCCCATAAATTGAAATCAAAATTCCGATGGTAATTAATTTCCCACCAAAGCCACCAAAAATGACTTGGGCCGCATCCATTGCCGTATTTTCGTTGCCTTGAATGTCTTGGAATGGCAAGGCATGCAAGAACGCATAGTTCACCAACAAATAGATAATCATAATCCCAAACAAACCACCCGCAATCGCCCGTGGCAAGTCGCGTGAGGGATGCTTCATTTCACCGGCAATGTTACCGACGTGAATCCAACCATCATAGGCATACATCGTAGCCAACAAACCACCACCCAAAGCAGCGGCCCAACCGCCAACTTCATGTCCTGGTGTCACGGGGAACAACGACACATCGACGCCCCCTGGCTGCAACAACCCAAAGATAATAATTAAGGCCAATGGAATGAGCTTACAGAACAAAGTCACCGCTTGGAACTGGCCGGCCACCTTTGAACCAAGCATGTTAATTAGCGCAACTGAGACCAGTGCGGCAACGCCTGACGGAATAATTGCGCCCGCGCCCAAATGCAACAGATTGGCTACCTGTGTCCCAAAGATGACCCCTTTAGCCGCAATACTCGCTGGGAAATAAATAATGATTTGCGCCCAACCGAGCA
Organism: Leuconostoc lactis; assembly: GCF_007954625.1. NCBI lineage: Bacteria > Bacillati > Bacillota > Bacilli > Lactobacillales > Lactobacillaceae > Leuconostoc > Leuconostoc lactis. The sequence continues at coordinate 291,358 of NZ_CP042420.1, forward strand.
AATAACTCGCTAACTTACCGTATGCGCGTTCGATATAAACAAGCATCCCACCGGTCTGTGGCAAGGCCGCTGCCAATTCAGCGCCAGTCAAACCAGCCGCTAAACTAATCAAGCCACCAAGCAACCAGACAAATAACGACATGCTGGTTGAACCCGTGGCTGATGCCACACTTGAGGCTTTGTAAAATACGCCGGCGCCAATCACTGTGCCCATCACAGTTGAGATTGCCGGTATTAATGTCATGGTGCGATTAAGTTTTTGATCCGTCGCCATGTTTATTCCCCTGTTTCACTCTAAAAATAGCATTACATCTTTTTATCATACCAGTTTAAGAATGACAAACCCATAACATTTTTAAATATTTAAACGTTTTTAAACAACCCAAAGGCTCGTGACCACTGTCATAGTTTGACAACCGCCCCACCAATTGATAAGGTAAAGACAATAGGTTGATGATAGGCCACGGTCTGCGTCAACACCGCATCGTTAGCAAAGTTTGGACGTCTAGCTCATGACGTCCACTTTTTTATACAGATGCTAGGACGACATCAGAAAAGGTGGTTTATGACAAGCATTCAAAAACGTGCACTTTATTTACTCGTGGGTTCGCAATTACTGATTATGTTAGGAATCGGCTTGGTCATTCCAGTTGAACCTTATATTAAAACAGAGATGGGCCTCACGGCAATGGATATGGGGATTATGGCGGCCTTATTTGCCGCTGTGCAATTTATCGCCTCGCCCATTATTGGGCGGTTATCTGATAAGTTTGCCCGTATCCCCATCATTGCGGCTGGCCTGTTGCTTTTCGCCATCTCGGAAGCTGTTTTTGCCATCGGTATTGGGCAATCACTCTGGTATCTAAATTTTGCCCGTGTGCTCGGTGGTTTAGCCGCTGCCTTATCGATGCCATCCATTACCGCGTTAGCCGCTGATATGACCACTCTGAAAAATCGTGCTCGCGTGATTGGTTGGTTATCCGCTTCTTTTAGTGGCGGGATTATTTTGGGGCCCGGCATTGGTGGTGTATTAGCCAATATCGACCTTACCTTCCCCTTTTATGGGTCTGCTGTGATGGGCCTGCTCGCCTTCATTGTCTTCATCTGCTTCATGCCAGCTGAATCACAACTACGGTTACATGAAGACCCAACAAAGCCCGATGCTGAGATCACAACCCCAGCGCCTAACTTTTGGTCGGTGGCTTTAGTGATGTTGCTCCTGATGATTTTAGTGGCTTCCTTTGGTCTGGCAGCCTTTGATAATATGTTCTCACTTTATTTCCATGATGTTCGTGGCTTTGATTTAGCGGAAATTGCATGGTTCTTAATCGTCAATGGTGTCATGTCGCTGATCTTCCAAGTCGTCTTCTTTGATGCGTTAGTCCGCCACCTCGGTGAATTACGCGTGATTCGGTTAAGTTTCATCGCTGGTTTTGTCGCCATTATTTGGATTTTATTTGCCCAAAGCAAATGGGAAGTCTTTATCGCTACCTTAATTGTCTTTGTTGGCTTTGACGTCTTACGACCTGCTATTACCACGCTGCTGTCTCACGTTAACGAAGCGCAACAAGGCTTAATTAACGGTCTTAATATGTCTTTGACGAGTATTGGTAACATTGTCGGCCCGATTCTGGGTGGTGCCTTACTTGATATCGACGGTAGTTTACCGTATGCCTTTGTGGCCGTTATTTTAGCCATTTCCAGCGTGTTAACCTTAACCGTTCGATTTAAACCTAAAACCGTCTAACCAGTTGATAGTCAACTGGTTTTTTTGCGACAAAAAAAGCATGATCACTTGGATAACAGTGATCATGCTTTGACGGGATGCCGACGAGAGGATTCGAACCTCCGACCCCAGGTTTACGATACCCGTGCTCTACCAACTGAGCTACATCGGCAAGTGGATAACCTAAAGGTTATCCGATACTCCGACTGCCGGGCTCGAACCGGCGACAACCTGATTAACAGTCAGGTGCTCTACCAACTGAGCTAAGTCGGAATAATTGCTTAACACAACTATTTAATTATGCCAGCTTTGCCATATTTTGTCAACACTTTTTGACGAAAAAATGCGCTAAAAAATGACACAAAAAAAGCAAACCCTCTAAGGTTTGCTTCTCATAAAACTCCGACTGCCGGGCTCGAACCGGCGACAACCTGATTAACAGTCAGGTGCTCTACCAACTGAGCTAAGTCGGAATAATTGCTTAACACAACTTAATTATTATATCGAATAATCTATCGTTATGTCAAGCCTTTTTATCATTTAAATTGAAAATATTTTAACGCATTGTTGGGAACAACAAAACATCACGAATCGTATCGGAGTCTGTTAGCAACATCACTAAACGATCAATTCCGATGCCCAAACCACCTGTTGGTGGCATACCGTATTCCAAAGCTTCGATGAAGTCTTCATCAATGTTTTCGGCTTCATCATTACCGTTTTCGCGTTCTGCCACTTGGGCTTCAAAACGCGCACGTTGGTCGATTGGATCGTTCAATTCTGTAAAGGCGTTACCATATTCGCTACCCATAATGAATAATTCAAAACGGTCCGTAAAGCGTGGGTCTTCCGCATTACGCTTGGCCAATGGTGACACTTCAACTGGGTGACCATAGACAAATGTTGGTTGTACCAACGTGTCTTCAACGAATTCTTCAAAGAACGCGTTGATAATGTGGCCAACACCCCAATACTTTTCGTACTTCACGTGATGTTCGTCAGCCAACTTTTGGGCGTCTTCAACAGACATGTCTTGCCAGAAATCAACCCCTGTTTGTTCCTTGATTAAGTCAACCATGTGCTTGCGGGCAAACTTTGAGCCAAGATCAATTTCTGTCCCTTGGTAAGTAACCTTCAAGTCATCGGAAACAACAGCGGCCGCTGCCTTGAAAATACCTTCCGTTTCATCCATCACGTCGGTAAAGTCCATGTACGCCGCATAAGTTTCCATTGTTGTAAACTCAGGGTTGTGCTTAGGATCCATGCCTTCGTTACGGAAGATACGGCCGATTTCATACACACGTTCATAACCACCAACAACCAAACGCTTCAAGTACAATTCGGTGGCAATACGCATGTACATATCAATGTTGAGCGCGTTGTGGTGCGTGATAAATGGCCGTGCAGCAGCACCACCAGCTTCAGTTTGCAAAATTGGTGTTTCTACTTCCATGAAGTCTTGTGAATCCATGTAAGCGCGAATAGCTGAAATAATCTTTGACCGCAATTGGAACTTCTTGAATGAGTCTTCATTGGCAATCAAATCCAAATAGCGCTTGCGGTAACGTGTTTCCACATCGGCAATACCATGGAACTTATCTGGCATTGGACGCAAAGCCTTCGTCAAATGTGTTAATTCAGTCACCAAAACCGTTAATTCACCGGCTTCAGTCTTCATCATGATCCCCTTAACACCAAGGAAATCACCAAGATCTGCCCGCTTAATGATTGGGTAGTTATCGCCCAAATCGTCACGCTTAGCATAAATTTGAATCTTACCAGAAACATCACGCAAGTCGGCAAAGATGATCTTACCAGCGCCACGCTTAGCAATCATACGACCAGCAATCACAACTTCATGTGGTTCAGCTTCTAATTCTTCTAATGTACTGTTATCGTACAAGTCATGCAATTCTTGCGCCTTTGCTGTGCGTTCAAATCGCTTACCAAATGGATCCAAATGTAAATCGTCAACAAGCGTTGCCAACTTCTGGCGACGGGCCAACATTTGATCGTTGAGGGCTTTTTCTTCTGCCATATGTTTAGAGTGCTCAAAGTGAGCACGTTTCCTCCATTATATTCTGATGATACTCACCAGTTGTCAAAGTTTTTACTAATATTAACTATACCAAAAATTAGAGACAACCTCAAAGGTTAGTCACGATTATTCTGGTTGATTTCATCGACAATTTCACGTAATTCATCAGCTGTGAAGAAGTAACGCTTACCTGAGAACTTACCCACAATTTCCGCGCCGCCATCTTCATCAATCATGGCTTGAACTTCTTCAGCTGGCAACGTTGTCAACATCTCACGATAGGCTGCCTTCGTTGGTTCTGCTGCCAGACCAACCCCAGCCACTTGCAAGACGTCAACTTCGCCCTTGCCAAAAATTTCTTCTAACATTTCAAGCGGTGTGTAGCCTTCAACCAACATCTCAGTCAACGGCTTCATGACCTTGAGCGCTGCTTCTAATTCATTAATCGCCTCATCGGTTGCATCAGGCAAAGCTTGCACGAGGAAGCCACCAGCAGCCCCTACCGTGTCGTCTTGGTTCATATAAACTGAAACGCCGACAACGGAAGGAATTTGTTCTGATTGTGCCAAATAGTACGTGAAGTCATCCCCAATTTCACCTGAAACCAGCTGGCTTTGGCCAATGTAAGGATTGGCATAAGGCGCAAACTTAGTGATTTGCAAGAAACCATTTGTGCCAACTGCTTTGGCCACATCCAGTTGTCCAGCATCATCAAAGATAGGTTCAAGTTGTGGATTCGTCACATATCCCCGCACACTCCCCTTTGCGTCAGCTTCGACAACCACATTACCGATTGGCCCGCGACCATTAATTTGAATCGCTAATCGTTCTTCACCCTTCAACATTGATTGTGCCGTCAACGTTGTGGCCAACAAGCTACGGCCTAATACAACGGCTGCTAAGCGGTTTGTATCATGGATTTCAGCCGCTTCACGCACCATATTTGTACCGTTTAAAGCATAAGCACGGAAAAACTTATTCTTGGTCACTGTTTTAATGAATTGATCTGACATGTTATACCCTCTATATTTACTGTGAACGTCGTCACACCCTAGTTAAAAACTGATTTCAAATAAAAAAGTTGACGTAACCGTCAACCTCTATTTTACTTATTTTAATCGCGCTTGTCATCTATTGGCGCATCATCTAAAGTTTCTGCTTCTGATTCATCATCAGGTTTTGGTTCTTCATGATGTTCATAGCGTGCTTCAGCCTCTGAATCCTTCGCATCAGCAGCTGCCTTTGCTTCTTCAAATGACTTTGCTGTCGCCACTTCGTCATCATCTTGCACATCTTTACGGGTAAAGTGACCCGTTTCATAGATATCCTTGATTTGACGTTCGTCCAACGTTTCGACTTCAAGCAAAGCTTCGGCAATCGCCACCAGCTTATCTTTATGTTCAGCAATCACTGAGGTTGCATCATCATAAGCTTCTTGCGCCAAACGACGAACTTCTTCATCAATCAAACGTGCTGTTTCTTCAGAATAAGGATGGTTACCAGCTTGTTCAGTATAACCGACACTGGCATTACCTTCCAGTTGCACCATCCCGACCTTAGTTGACATACCAAAGGCTGTGACCATTTGTCGTGACAAGTTAGTTGCTTGTTGGAAATCGTTTGATGCGCCAGAGCTGGCTTCATTAAACATGAACATTTCCGCAGCACGGCCACCCATCAAACCAGCCAATTGTTCCTTAGCTTCTGAGTAACGCAAGTTGTAACGGTCATTCTTTGGCGTCATCAATGCATAACCACCAATACGACCACGTGGGACAATGGTTACCTTACGCACAACTGATGCTTCAGAACGTACCAAACCAACCAGAGCGTGTCCGGCTTCGTGGTAAGCCGTTGTCCGGCGTTCTTGTTCAGACATGCCACGGTTTGTCTTTGCTGGTCCTTGGAAAATACGATCTTCAGCTTCATCAATATCCGCTGCATCAATTTCTTTCTTATTACGACGTGCAGCCAACAAGGCAGCTTCGTTTAACAAGTTTTCCAAATCGGCACCAACGTAACCTGGTGTCTGTTGCGCAATCGCTTTCAAATCAACGTTCTTAGCCAAAGGTTTGTTGCGAGCGTGAACATTCAAGATCGCTTCACGTCCCTTAACATCAGGCGCACCAACCAAAATCTTACGGTCAAAACGTCCTGAACGGAGCAAAGCTGGATCCAAAACATCCGAACGGTTCGTTGAAGCCAAAATGATCACACCTTCTGACCCTTCAAATCCGTCCATTTCAATCAAGATTTGGTTCAATGTTTGTTCACGTTCATCGTTTCCGCCACCCATACCGGTACCACGACGACGACCAACCGCATCAATTTCATCAATGAAAATGATTGCTGGTGCAGCCTTCTTGGCGTTTTCAAACAAATCACGGACACGAGAAGCTCCAACACCGACGAACATTTCAACGAAGTCAGAACCAGACATTGAGAAGAATGGCACGCTGGCTTCACCAGCAACCGCCTTGGCAAGCAATGTCTTACCTGTTCCCGGAGGGCCTTCAAGCAAAACACCCTTTGGAATGCGGGCACCTAAGCTCACAAACTTCTTAGGTGACTTCAAGAACTCAACCACTTCAACTAATTCTTGCTTTTCTTCTTCAGCACCAGCCACGTCAGAGAAGCGTACTTTATTATCCTTAGGGTCAGATGGCTTAGCTTTTGACTTACCAAAACTCATCATGCCACCTTGGCCACCCTTACCACCAGCTTGGCTCATCATCATGTAGAAGACACCAATGATCAGTAAGACTGGCAAGAATGACACGAGTAAGTTCAACCAGAAGCCAGATGATTCTTGTTGCTTCGCGACTAATTCTGTCTTAGTGTCAGCTGCAGCACGAGAAACAGTTTGTAATGACGCATCATTTGGCAACAAAGTTGACGTGAACTTTGTCACCTTTTGTGACTGCTGCAAAATATTCAAACCCTTGTCAGCGGTCACTTCTTGCGGCTTACGGTATTCCCCAGTAATGTTGTAAATACCATTACCTTGCTGCACTGTAATTGATTTGAGTTCCTTATCGTTCAGCGCCTTTATAAATTCACTTGACGTTAATGTCTTAGATGTTGACTTATCGTTTCCGAACAAGCCATAAATCATCCCAACAACTGCAAGGAAAATAAAAATGTAGAAAATCGAACTTTTTAAGAAACCGTCTTTTGGATTATTTTTCATTAATTTTCCCCAATTTCTAGAAGTTAGTCAGAATAGACTTCTTTTTTCAAGATACCAACGTACGGCAAATTGCGGTACATTTCTTTGTAATCCAATCCATACCCAACAACGAATTCGTTACGGACGTCAAACCCAATATAATCCGCATCAATTTCAACTTTGCGGCCGCCCTTTTTATCAAGCAATGTCGCAACTTTGATTGAACGCGCACCACGGTCAGCCAGCAACTCTTTCATAAAGAGCAATGATTGACCAGTATCCACGATGTCTTCTAAAATAATGACGTCACGGTTGGCCACATCAGAACGAATATCCGTCACTAATGTGATTTCATCTGTGCTGGCAACACCGCCATGGTAACTTGATACGTTAATAAATTCTAAATCAACGTATAAGTCAACTTCGCGTAACAAATCAGCTGTCCAAAGGTATGCCCCCTTTAAAACTGATAGTACCACTGGCTTTTCGCCAGCATAATCTTGTGTAATTTGCTTGCCTAGACGTACTGCAGCATCATGAATGCTTGCTTGGTCAAACAAAATTTCTTGTATATCGTTATCCACTATTTTTCCTCAATTCGCCATGCTAGCCAATTTGGCGTTGCATCTTGTTTGATGGCAAAATCTTCGCTAACGCGCCAACGTTGGCGAATCTTCACCGCAATAACCTCATTTTCAGGGGTCGCCAAGACTAGCATGTCTTGCCGTTCAGCAGGTGATAATTTTTCGTCAATCGCTAGTCGTCGCAACCTTTTGTGCCCATGTATGAGAGCAAGTTTATCACGAGTTCTCACTGGGCGCAAGTCCAAATGCGTCGTGGGTTGCTTTAAGGTAAATGCAACACTGTATGCGGTTTCATTTGGGGACTGATTCGTCCATCGAAGGGCGCCATCAGTGAATTTTTGCCATTGATTTAATTTTAACATAGTTGACGGCAAAACTTGCACCGGATTTGCCGTTTCTATTATGTTTTCTAGCTGTAATTGGTGATAAGATTTCACAATTTGTGTTTGCTGTGACAAACGCACCGAGCCCGTTGGTTTTTTATCGTTATGCAACAATTTGACGACTTGCGCCAGCTGCGCTTGTTTAATCCGGTAAATGCCCTGTTGTTGTAAAAAAACGGTGAGCGTCGGTAAGAGCCAACGCGATGGGATAGCCGGCCAATTCGATGTGAGTAACGGCACATAGTCAGCAGCCGTTTGGGTAATTAAATCAGATTGTGCCTGAATTTGTGCAGCCATAGCATTAATATGTGTCACAGCCTGTGGATTAATCTGTTGCAAGGCCGGAACGACCACGTGTCGCAAACGATTGCGCGCGGTATAATCGGGATCATCATTGGTCTGATCATGCCGCCACATTAACCCATGCGTCTGTGCATAACTTATTAATGTTTGCTTTGTTATCCCCAGAAAAGGTCGGCGGATTTTAGCACGGCTAGTGGCCATCCCCGCTAGTTGCGTCACTTGCCCACCACGCACCAATTTTAACAAGACCGTTTCGGCCTGATCGTCGGCATGATGTGCGACGGCAATAGTCTGGGTGTGGTATTTGGCAGCCAATGCCTCAAAAAAACGATAACGGAGTGTGCGCGCTTGCGCTTCAACACCCGTTGTCGGAATATCATCCCATTCGCATAGCTCAAATTGCGCTTGATACTGCTGTGCTAATTCGGCTACAAAAGCCG